>JBJTIJ010000237.1:0-35379 GCA_046094945.1 Planctomycetia bacterium
GCTACGGCAGCCCCGACGGCTAGGCGCGCCGCGCGGGCCGGCGCCCGCGTCAGCAGACCCTCGCTCGCAGACTGCCCCCCGACCCGATGCCCCCTGCTGGAGATCGCCCCATGCGCATCCTTCCCCTCGTGGCCGTGCTGGCCAGCGCACTGGCCCTCGCGGGCTGCAGCGCCGCCCAGGCCTCGTCGTCGAGCCAGCTGCCCGCGCCGGCCTCTGGCACGGCCTGGCGGCTGGTCGGCGCCGAGGGCAGCCAGGAACTGCAGGGCACGCTGCCCGCCGGCACGCGCGTGCTGGGCATCGACCCCTCCGGCACCATCCGTGCCGTGCTGCCCGCCTCGCCCGAGACGCAGCAGGCCCAGCCGCTGCTGGCGCCCGGCACCTTTGGCGCGCTGCAGGTGCGCTCGGCGCCCTAGCGAGCGCGCGCGCTCACTCCTGCCGCCGCAGGGCCTCGGCCAGCAGCCCCAGCAGGCGTGCGAGGTCGGCTTCGCGCTCGGGCCCGAGGTGCTGGCGCAGCCCGGGGCTGGAGAGCAGGCGACGCCCCATGCGGTCGCCTTGCTGCCAGGCGAGGCGGTCGGTGGCCCGCGCGGCCAGCAGCACGCCTTCCAGCAGGCGGTCGGCCGCCAGCGGGCCCTCGCCCAGCGTGCCCGCCTGCGCCTCGAGCGTGCCCAGCAGCTCGCGCCGCGCGGCCTCGACCTCGGCAGGCCCGTAGGGACCGCCCAGCACGGAGGCGAGCAGCGTGCGGGCCGCCGCGAGGTCTTGCAGGGCCGCGTCGCGGCCGCCGGGCTCGCCGGCGCGGGCCGCCGCGCGTGCCACGAGGCTGCGTGCCTGCGCGCGCACCAGCACGGGCCGCGGGCCGCGGGCCGCGCTGCCGGCGGCCCGCGCCGCCCAGGCCACGGCCGGGTCCGCCCCGCCCGGCAGGGCCGCGACGCTGGCCAGCGCCTCGGCCACGCGCGCGTCGCCGGCTGGACCCGTGCGTACCACGGCCTCCAGCAAGCCGGGCAGCAGGTCCTGCGCGGCGGGCTGCCCGCGCTCGCCCCACCAGGCCACCAGGCGCGGCAGCGCCTCGGCGTCGGCCAGGGCCACGGCCGTGCGGCCGGCCTCGATGCGCAACGCGGCGTCGCCACCGGGCTCCAGCCCGGCGCGCACGGCCGCGCGCACGGCCTCCAGCAGCCCCTCGCCCAGCGCGGGGGCGGCCACGAGCCCGCGCAGGCGCTTGAGTGCCTCCACGCGCCGCAGCGCGCCGTCGCGCTGGGCGGCCGACTGCTCCAGCAGCGCCGCCAGCGCCGCCGCGCCGCGGCGGGCGCCCTCCTCGCCGCTGAGCAGCATCTGGCCCAGCGACTCGATGGCCAGCAAGGCCTCCGTGTCGCCGTCCACGCCCGGCGCCAGCGCCGTGCGCAGCAGGCCGCGCACCACGCCATCCTCCGGGTAGGCCGCCAGGCTGCGGAAGGCCTGCATGCGCACGCGCGGCTGCGTGGCCCGCTCCCAGAGCGCGCCACCCTCGAGGATGCCGTCCAGCGCCTCGATGGCCGCCTGCGGGTCGCTGGCGCGCACGCCCTCGCGGCCCAGCGCACCGGCCACGGCCGTGCGCAGCCGCTCGCGCGCCTGCACGCCCTCAGGGAGCGCCAGCTGCGTGAGGTCGTAGAAGGGCTTGAGCCAGGCCTTCACCTCCAGCCCCGGCGAGCGGCCCACGGCCCGCACCAGTTCCACCACCTCGTCCACGTCCTCGGCGGCCAGCGTGCCGCGCTCGAGCACGGCCACCACCTGGCGGCGCACCTGCTCGGTGGCCCCCAGGTCGCCCAGCAGCGTCACCAGCCGCTGGCGCAGGGCCGGCCCGTCGCGGAAGGCCGCGTCCACCAGCCGCCGCTGCAGCGCATCGGCCACGAGGCGGCAGCACGCGGCGGGACTGCCGCCGAAGCCGCGCTCGCCGAGCTGGTCGAGGGCCGCCTCCACCACCGAGCCCTCGGGCGTGCGGGCCAGCACGGCCGCGTAGAAGGCCTCCCACGCCGGCGTGGGCACCGGCTGCAGGCGCGCGGCGCGCTCGAGGGCGGCCGCGTGGTGCTCGGGGTAGGGGAAGCTGGTGCCCTCGAACACGCTGGCGAGCTCGGCGGGACTGCCCATCGCGCGGATGGCGCTCACGCCGTGCAGCACGGCCAGGCTGCGGTCGCGGTCCGCGGCCGTCTTGAGGCCCGAGAAGTGGCGCAGGCGCCGCAGCGTGCTCCAGCCGCGCGTGCGCTCCAGCTCCGGCAGGGCCACGTCCAGGCTGCCGAAGCGGTAGACCAGCAACCGCTCCACGGCCTCCAGCAGCACGCCCAGCTCGGCGTCGCGCTCGGCCCCGGCCGGCTCGCCACGCAGGCGCCGGGCGTGGCGCTCGAGGTCGTCCACCACGCGCCCGGCGCGCGGCCCCTCCTCGCAGGCGAGGAAGCGCAGTGCCGCCATGCGCTCGGCGGCCGTGCGCCCGCTGCGCGCCTCCAGCGTGGCCAGCGCGTTGTCCAGCAGCCGCTCCCAGCCCGGGGCCTGCTCGGTGAGCGGGTCCACGGCCAGGGCGTCGCGCAGCTGGGCCACGAAGGCCCCGTCGGCGGCCGCACGCTGGAAGATGGCATCGGCCAGCAGTACCACGGCCAGCCGGCCCGAGCCCGCCCCCGTCACCGGGCTCTCGGCCAGCTGCTTGGCCGCGGCCACCAGCAGCTCGGGGCTCGCACCCAGCTCGGTACGGCTGAACAGCGGGCCCAGCGTGGCGCCCACCTGCTCGGCCGGGCGCGCCAGGATCAGCTTGAGCGCGCCCTCGCGCTCGCCCTGCGTGCGGGCCCGCAGCAGGCGCTCGCGCAGCTGCTCGACGCCCTCGTCGGAACGCGCCAGGGCAGGTGCGGGGGCTCCCAGCAGCAGCACGCCCAGCAGCAGGCCCAGCAGGCCGGCGCCGCGCGCCAGGGCGCGCGCGCGGGCGCCGCGCGGGCCGCGCCAGGGTCGCGGGCGGGCCATCGGGCTGGGCATGCAGGCTCCGGGGATCGCGGGCGGCCCCGGGCCTGCGTTCAGGCCGGGGCGGCCCCCGCCCCTTCAGGTCGGCGCGCGCGGGCCTCGAATCCAGCCCAGTGCTCGTGCAGGCGCTGCAGCAGGGCCTCGAGCGGCAGCGCGGCGTCCACGCGCAGCGTGGCCACCGCGGCGTAGTGCGGGTCGCGCCGCGCCTTGAGCGCGCGGCTCTCCTCCAGCGGCGAGCGCGCCCCGCCCAGCAGCGGACGCGGGCTGGGGTCGCCCTGCACGCGCTCGGCCGAGAGGTCGGCCGTGACGTCGAGCCAGGCCACGGGGCCCAGCGCGGCCAGCCATGCCGCATGCTCGCGCCGCTCCAGCACGCCGCCGCCCGTGGCCACCACCAAGCCGCGGCGGCCCGCGAGCCCGGCCAGCGCGCGGGCTTCCACGGCCCGGAAGGCCTCCAGCCCGGCGCGCTCGATCCAGGCCGCCGTGCTGCGGCCCGTCTGGCGCTGCACCTCGGCATCCAGGTCCACGAAGGGCCGGCCCAGCCGGCGTGCCAGCGCCCGGCCCACGAAGGTCTTGCCGGCGCCGCGCAGGCCCACCAGCACCAGCGAGGAGCGTGGGCGCAGCGCCAGCCACAGCACGTCGCCCAGCGTCCCCGGCTCGAGGCCCGCCGGGCGCGCGCCGCCCGGCACGCCGGCGGCAAGGAAGCGCGCCGCCTGACCGCGGGCCTGCGCCAGCAGCAGCGACTCGCCGTCCAGCAGCGGGGCCTGCTGGGCGCGCGCCTGTGCCGCCAGCCACGTGGCCTCGCCGGGCAGCGCATAGGGCGCATCCAGCACCCACAGGCCGCGCAGTCCGTCGTGCGAGCCATCGCGCACGCCCTGCGCCAGCGCGGCCACGGGCGTGCCGTCGCTGCCAGCCGGCGTGGCGTTCACCAGCACCGCATCGCGTGCCTCGCGCGTCCAGCGCGCGCCGGCGAAGGGCACCCCCGCCCACGCGGCCAGCGCAGCGCCGCGCCCGGCGTCGCGCGCCACGACGCGGGCGGCGTAGCCGGCCTCGCGCAGCGCCACGAGGGCTGCGCGCGCGGTGCCGCCGGCCCCGTGCACCACGGCCGTGGCCCCGGGAGCAGCCACCGGCAGCGCCGCCAGCATGCCCTCCACATCGGTGTTGGAGGCGCGCCAGCCGCCGTCGGCCCGGCGCACCAGCGTGTTGGCGGCGCCCACCTCGCGGGCCAGTGGCTCGGCCTCGTCGGCCAGCGCCAGCGCGCGCTCCTTCCACGGCGCCGTCACGCTGTAGCCCGCGAAGGGCAGGTCCAGCGCCGCCTCCAGCGCAAGTCCCGGCAGCGGCACGTAGAGCGCGGGACGGCCCTGCGCACGGAACACGGCGTTGTGCAGCGCCGGCGAGGGCGACCACGCCGGGGGCTCGCCCAGCAGCCCGAAGAGCGCGGCCGAGGCCGGCACCTCGCCGGCGCGCAACTCGTCGAGCAGCGCCTGCAGCGGCGGCGGCAGGCCCGGCGCGGCCTGCGCCGCGCCGCCCGCGAGCGCGGGGCTGCCGTAGAGCAGCGCCGCCTGCGCGTCCAGGCAACGCAGCGCAGCCAGCGGCCCGGTGGGCATCCAGGCGTGCCTCGGCCCGCCCACCCCCACCAATGCATCGCGGAAGCGCTCCAGCCCGGCAGCGCCGTCGAGGCCTCCGGCGTGCTTCACCACGGAGCAGGGCAGTGCGGGCGGCGCGGGCGGCGCGAAGCACGCTGCGTGCGAGGAGGCCACCACCTGCACGCCCGGCGGCAACGCACCCAGCAGCCCCAGCACCGGCGCCTCGGCATCCAGCCAGGCGGCGCCCGCCTCGACGGCCGCGCGCAGCCAGGCCGCAGCCTCGCCCGGCGTGCCCGCAAAGCTGCCGCCCTCGGCCACGCTGCGCACGGTGGCCAGCACCGGGCGCGGGCTGGCGGCCACCCACGCCTCCAGCTGCGCCGGCTCGCGCGCGCCGCAGAGCAGGTCCAGCCGCAGCTCGACGAGGTCGGCGCAGGCCGGCAGCGCCGCGAGGTCGGCAGGCACCTGCACCTGCGGCGGGCAGGCCACGATCACGTGCAGCATCAGCCCATCCTCGCCACGACCACGCGACCCAGGCCCTGCAGCGCGCGCGCCTGCCGGCCGGCCTCGTCGGCGTCGTCCACCACGTCGTAGAGCGTGCTGCCGCTGCCCGTGAGCGCCGGCGCACGGCCCAGGCGCCGCTCCACCTCGGAGGTGAAGCGCGTGAAGGCCGGGGCGGCGCGCCTCGCGGGCAGCGCCAGCGCGTTCCAGTGCGCGGCGCGCAGCCCGGCGGCCGGGCCGCCGGCCAGCGCGGCGCAGGCGCGCGCCAGCGTGAGCCCCTCGGGGCGGCGCAGGCGCTCGGCAGCGTGCGCGAAGACCTGCGCCGTGGCGTGCGGCCAGGGCGGGGTCACCAGCACCACGTGGCGCGGCGCCACGGCATGCACGGGCTCCAGCCGCTCGCCGCGGCCACGCCCCAGCGCCGCCCGCGCCGGCAGCAGGAAGAAGGGCACGTCGCTGCCCAGCCCCAGCGCCACGCGCGCCAGCGCCTCGGGGCCCAGCCCCGCGCCGGGGCCGCACAGCGCCTGCAGCTGGCGCAGCACGCAGGCGGCATCGCTGCTGCCGCCGCCCAGCCCCCCGCCGGCCGGCACGCGCTTCTCCAGCACGATGCGCACGCCGCGCACGGGCGCCTGCGCGCCCAGCGCCTCCAGCCAGGCCGCGGCCGCGCGCACCGCCAGGTTCTCGCCCGTGGCGGGCACGCCGGCGGCCTCGCCTGCCAGCTCCAGCTCCACGCCGGGCTGCGCGCGCGGCTCCACGCGCACCTCGTCGCCCCAGTCCAGCGCCACGAACAGCGACTCGAGCTCGTGGTAGCCGTCGGGCCGGCGCCCGAGCACGTCCAGCCACAGGTTGAGCTTGGCCGGCGCGAGCGCCATGGCCCGCGCCTAGGGCCGCGACGTGCCCACGACCTGGTCGATCGTGTTGCCCTCGCCCACGAAGCACACCTTGGGCACGTGCTGGCGCGCCTCGGCGTCCGTCATGGTGGCGAAGGACATGATCAGCACGCGGTCGCCGGGCTGGCACAGGCGCGCACAGCCGCCGTTCATGCCGATCACCCCGCTGCCGGGCTCGCCCTCGAAGACGTAGGTCTCCAGGCGCGCGCCGTTCTCCAGGTTCACCACGAGCACCTTCTCGTGGGGCCAGAGGTCGACGGCGTCCAGGAGGGTGCGGTCGATCGTGATGCTGCCGACGTAGTTGAGGTCGGCCTGCGTCACGCGGGCACCGTGGATCTTGCTCTTGAGCAGGGTCCGTTGCATGCGGGGATGGTAGCGGGCCCCGGGGCCGCGGCGAGGCCCGCCGGGCGAGGCACCCGCCCAAGGGGCGGCCGGGGGCCGCCCTGGGCTGCTGGGGGCCACGGGTGGCCGCCCTAGGCGCCCAGCAGCCAGCGGTTGTCCAGCAGCCGCGTGCTGCCGCAGCGCACCGTGGCCACGGCCAGCGAGGGCTGCGGGCCCAGCCGCGCCTGCGGCGCGAAGGAGGCGGGGTCGACCACCGCGAGGTAGTCCACGCCCAGCCCCGCCGCCTCGAGCCCCTGCCGGCCCAGGGCCACCAGCGCCGCCACGTCGTGCTGGCCGGCCGCGGCCGCCGCCTGCAGCGCGTCCAGCGCCCGCGGCAGGGCCCGCGCCGCGGCGCGCTCGGCCGGCGCGAGGTAGCGGTTGCGCGAGGAGAGCGCCAGGCCGTCGTCGTCCTTCACCGTGGGGCCCACCACGACCTGCACCGGCAGGTCCAGGTCGCGCACCATGCGCTGCACCACGGCCACCTGCTGCGCGTCCTTGCGCCCGAACCAGGCGCGCTGGGCGCGCGCGCGCAGCAGCAGCTTGAGCACCACGGTGGCCACGCCGCGGAAGTGGCCCGGCCGGCGCTCGCCCTCCAGGCCCAGCGCCGGGCCCTCGGGCACCACGTAGCTGGCGAAGCCCGGCGCGTAGAGGTCCTCGGCCGTGGGCACGTACACGGCATCGGCCCCCGCCTCGGAGAGCACGGCCAGGTCGGACTCGAAGGTGCGCGGGTAGCGCGCGAAGTCCTCGTGCGGCCCGAACTGCAGCGGGTTGACGAAGATGGTGGCCAGCACGGCGTCGCTCTCGGCGCGCGCCCGCCGCACCAGCGCGGCGTGGCCCGCGTGCAGCGCCCCCATCGTGGGCACCACGCCCACGCTGCCGGCCTGCCGCTCGCGCCAGGCCGCCAGCGCCTGCGCGTCGTCGAGCACCTGCACGCGCCGCCCCAGCGCCGGCAGCGCCAGGCGCGCAGCCGGCTGCAGCGCCGCGAAGGCCTGCGGCGCGCGCGCGCGCAGCCGCATGGCATGGGCCAGCACCGTGGCCCCGGTGCCCGCCACGGGCGCGAAGGGCGCCACCTCCTCCCACGGCCCCAGCACGAAGGCGCGCTCGAGCGCGCGCGGGTGCGGCAGCGCCGGCGGCCCGGCCCGCACCTCCTCGCCCACGGCCAGCACGTCGAGGTCCAGGCTGCGCGCGGCGCTGCCGTCGCGCACGCGCCCGGCCTCCTGCTCGAGGCGCAGGCACAGCTCCAGCAGCGCGCCGGGGCCCAGCGGCGTGAGCACCTCCGCCACGCTGTTGAGCACCGGCGGGGCGCCGGCCAGCACGCTGCCGCCCGGGCCCACGAAGGGGCCGCTGACCGGCGCGGCCACCGCGGCCACGCGCACGCCGGCCGCCTCCAGCCCGCGCAGCGCCCCCTCCAGCAGCGTGGCGGCCTGCGGGTGCGTCGAGCCCAGGCCCAGGAAGGCCCGCGCCAGGCTCATCGCCGCCCGCCAGGCGGCTCCACCACGGGGGCCTCTTCCTCCTCCTCGGGCGGCTCGGCCTCGTCCTCCTCCTCGCGCGAGGCCCAGCCGAAGCGGTCGGAGGCGCGCGCGGCCAGCGCCAGCGCCGGCCCGCTGAGCACGTAGAGCAGGAACAGGCCGGCCACCGTGGCCTCGAAGAACGAGATCACCAGCCAGATGGCCACGGCCGCGCCCACGATGGTGCCCAGCCCCGCGCCGCGGTCCACGTAGCGGTTCATGACGTGCGTGTAGGGCAGGCGGCTGATCATCAGCAGGCCCAGCACGGGGCACGAGAGCAGCACCGCCCAGTCCATCCACGGCAGGCCGTACTCGTGCTCGAGCAGCACGAGCGCCGCCACCGTGCCGGCGGCCGCCGGGCTGGGCAGGCCGCGGAAGGTGCGCGTGACGTGCGGGCCGGCGCCCACCGCCACGGCCGCCGACTCGGTGTTGTAGCGCGCCAGGCGCAGCGCGGCGCCCAGCGCGTAGAGCACGACCAGCCCCATGGCGATGCGCGGGGGCAGCGCCGTGCCCGAGGTCACCATCAGGGCCTTGGCCATCACGGCCGGCGTGGCGCCGAAGGTGACCACGTCGGCCAGGCTGTCGAGCTGCGCACCGAAGGGCGAGGTGACGCGCATCATGCGCGCGATACGGCCGTCGAGCGCGTCGCAGGCCATGCCCGCGAAGATCATCCACGCCGCCAGCACCACGAAGTGCTCCTGGCGCGCGGCCGGCGCGTAGGCCGCGTCCACGAGGTAGGAGAGCGCCAGCACGCCGCAGAACAGGTTGCCCGCCGTCACCAGCGTGGGCAGCACCTTCACCACCTTGAGGCGGCGACGCGGGGGACGGGCCACGGGGGAGGCAGGCGCCGGCATCGTGCCCGCAGTGTAGGGGCGGGCCGCGCCCGGTGCCGGAGCGGCGCGCCTGCCTCCCTCGCGCGCACCCCCGGGGCGGTTGAGGCACGACGGCCCCCGGCGGTAGCCTGCTGCGCCCCGCCCTGCCCGGAGCGCGCCGATGGCCAAGGCCTCCACTGCACGTCCCCCTGCTGCCAAGGCGGCTCGCCGCAAGGCAGCCAAGGCCACGCCCAAGGCACGCCGCGGCACGCCGCCTGCGAAGCCGCTGCAGCCCACCAAGGTGGTGTGGCACTTCGGCCCGCAGGGCGCCGACGGCGACGCCTCCATGAAGGCGCTGCTGGGCGGCAAGGGCGCCAACCTCGCCGAGATGTGCCGGCTGGGCCTGCCGGTGCCGCCCGGCTTCACCCTCGCCACCACCGTCTGCGAGCGCTACACGCGCAACGGCGGCCGCACGCCGCCCGACGTGACGGCGCAGGTGCGCAAGGCCATGGCGCGCCTGGAGCAGGAGACGGGCAAGCGCTTCGGCGACCCGCAGCGCCCGCTGCTGGTGAGCGTGCGCAGCGGCGCGGCCATCTCGATGCCCGGCATGATGGACACGGTGCTCAACCTGGGCCTGACGGCGCAGGCCACCGAGGGCATGGCGCGCCTGACGGGCAACCGCCGCTTCGCACTCGACGCCCGCCGCCGCTTCATCCAGATGTTCGGCAACGTGGTCGAGGGCCTGGGCCTGGCGCGCTTCGAGCACATCCTGCACGAGGAGATGGAGCGCTGCGGCGTGAGCGAGGACGCGCAGCTGGACGCAGCCGCCCTCGAGCGCGTGGTGCCGCGCTACCTCGAGGAGTTCCGCAAGGCCACGGGCCGCGAGTTCCCCGACGACCCGCACGCGCAGCTGGCGCGCGCCATCGACGCGGTCTTCGGCTCGTGGATGGGCGCGCGCGCGCAGGAGTACCGGCGCATCCACAAGATCACCGGCCTGCTGGGCACGGCGGTCAACGTGCAGTCGATGGTGTTCGGCAACCTGGGCGCCACCTCGGGCACGGGCGTGTGCTTCACGCGCGACCCCAGCACGGGCGAGGACGTCTTCTACGGCGAGTTCCTGATGAACGCGCAGGGCGAGGACGTGGTGGCGGGCATCCGCACGCCGCGCCCGCTCGAGGGCCTCTCCGTCGAGAGCCCCAAGGCCTGGAAGCAGCTGTGCGCCATCCGCCGCCGGCTCGAGAAGCACTACCGGCAGATGCAGGACATCGAGTTCACGATCGAGGAGGGACGCCTCTTCATCCTGCAGACGCGCACGGGCAAGGCCACGGCGCGCGCCTCGGTGCGCATCGCCGTCGACCTCGCCCGCGAGCGGCTGATCACGCGCGAGATGGCCGTGACGCGCGTGACCCCCGAGCAGCTCGACCGCCTGCTGCACCCGCAGTTCGACAGCAAGGCGCCGCGCACCGTGGTGGCCCGCGGCCTGCCCGCCAGCCCCGGCGCGGTCAGCGGCAAGGTGGTGTTCACGGCCGAGGAGGCCAAGTCGCAGGCCGCCGCCGGCGCCAGGGTGATCCTGGTGCGCAACGAGACCAGCCCCGAGGACGTGGGCGGCATGCACGCCGCGCAGGGCATCCTGACGGCCACCGGCGGCATGACCTCGCACGCGGCCGTGGTGGCGCGCGGCATGGGCAAGTGCTGCGTGGCGGGCGCCGGCACGGTGCGCATCTCGCCCAAGGGCACGCACTTCACGGTGGACGGCCGCAGCGTGCAGGCCGGCGACACCATCTCGCTGGATGGCAGCACCGGCGAGGTGATGCTGGGCGAGGTGCCCACCATGCCGGCCTCGCCCAGCCCGGAGTTCCGCACGCTGCTGGGCTGGGCCGACGAGGCACGCCGGCTCAAGGTGCGCGCCAACGCCGACACGCCCCACGACGCCGAGGTGGCGCGCGGCTTCGGTGCCGAGGGCATCGGCCTGTGCCGCACCGAGCACATGTTCTTCGCCCCCGAGCGCATCACGCCCATGCGCGAGATGATCCTGGCCGAGACGGAGCCGGCGCGGCGCGCGGCGCTGGCCAAGCTGCTGCCCTTCCAGCGCGCCGACTTCGAGGGCATCTTCACGGCCATGGACGGGCTGCCGGTCACCATCCGGCTGCTCGACCCGCCGCTGCACGAGTTCCTGCCCCACGAGCCCAAGCCGGCCGCCGAGGTGGCCGCGGCGCTGGGCGTGACGGCCGATGCCGTGCTCGAGCGCGCGGCGCGCCTGCACGAGATGAACCCCATGCTGGGCCACCGCGGCTGCCGCCTGGCCATCACCTACCCCGAGATCTACGAGATGCAGGTGCAGGCCCTGTTCGAGGCCGCCGCGGCCGTGCAGGCCCGCGGCCTGCGGCCGCGCCCCGAGGTGATGATCCCCCTGGTGCACTCGGAGGTGGAGTTCCGCGTGCTGCGCGACCTGCTGGTGAAGGTGGCGCAGGGCGTGCTCGAGCGCACGCGCGCGCGCCTGCCGGTCACCTTCGGCACCATGATCGAGGTGCCGCGCGCGGCGCTGCGCGCCGAGGCCATCGCCCGCGAGGCCGAGTTCTTCTCCTTCGGCACCAACGACCTGACACAGATGACCTTCGGCTTCAGCCGGGACGACGTGGGCACCTTCCTGCCGGCCTACATCGAGCGCGGCGTGCTGCCGGCCGACCCCTTCCAGACGCTGGACCGCGACGGCGTGGGCGACCTGCTGCGCCTGGGCGTGGAGCGCGGCCGGGCCGGCCGGCCCGACCTCAAGGTGGGCATCTGCGGCGAGCACGGCGGCGACCCGGCCAGCGTGGCCTACTGCCACGAGCGCGGGCTGGACTACGTCTCGTGCAGCCCCTTCCGCGTGCCGGTGGCCCGGCTGGCGGCGGCGCAGGCCGCGCTGGCCGAGCGTGCGGCGCGCAAGGCCGCCCGGCCGGCCGGGCGTGCCGCGGGGCGCCGCACGCGCTGAACAGCGCGCCGGCACTTGCTGGACTGCCCACCCGCACCGGCTGGACAGCCCACCCGCACCGATGAACAGCCGACGGTGCACGGGGCCCGGCCCGGTATCCTCCCGCGCTCGGCAGCCGGGAGGACCCGTCATGGCTAGCACGCAGGTGGTCGAGGTGCGGGCGCGCGAGGTGCTCGACTCGCGTGGCAACCCCACGCTGGAGGCCGAGGTCAGGCTGGCCGCCGGCGCGCGCGGCCGGGCCATGGTGCCCAGCGGCGCCAGCACCGGCGCCCACGAGGCCCACGAGCTGCGCGACGGGGGCCCGCGCTTCCACGGCAAGGGCGTGCAGCAGGCCGTGGCGCATGCGCGCGGCGAGCTGGCACGTGCCGTGGCCGGCGTGGACGCGGCCGACAGCGCCGCGCTCGACGGCGCGTTGCGCCGCGCCGACGGCACCCCCACCTTGGGCCGGCTGGGCGCCAACGCCACGCTGGCCGTCTCGCTGGCCGCGGCGCACGCCGCCGCCGCCGGGCTGGGCGAGCCGCTCTACCGCTTCGTGGCGCGCCAGTTCGAGCGCGCCGGCGGCGGCCCCGCGGCCCTGCGCCTGCCCGTGCCGATGATGAACGTGCTCAACGGCGGCGCGCACGCCGACAACGGCCTGGCGGTGCAGGAGGTGATGATCGCCCCCACCGGCCTGCCCAGCTTCGCCGAGGCGCTGCGGGCCGGCGCCGAGGTCTACCAGGCCCTCAAGAAGGACCTGTCCAAGGCGGGCCTCTCCACCGCCGTGGGCGACGAGGGCGGCTTCGCCCCGCGCGTGGCCTCCTGCGAGGAGGCCATCGAGCGCGTCGAGCAGGCCATCCGCACGGCCGGCTACCGGCCCGGCACCGACATCCAGCTGGCGCTGGACGCGGCCGCCACCGAGTTCCACGCGCAGGGGCGCTACCACGTGGACGGCCAGTCGCTGGATGCCGCCGGGCTGGTGGACCTCTACGCAAGGTGGGCCAGCCGCCACCCGATCTACTCGCTGGAAGACGGCCTGTCGGAAGACGACTGGTCCGGCTGGCGAGGCCTCACGCAGCGGCTCGCCGGGCAGGTGCAGCTCGTGGGCGACGACCTCTTCGTGACCAACACCCAGCGACTGGAGCGCGGCCTGCGCGAGGGCGTGGGCACCTGCGTGCTCGTCAAGCCCAACCAGATCGGCACGCTCTCCGACACGCTGGCCTGCGTGCGCACGGCCTACGCCGGCGGCTACGGGGCCATCCTCTCGCACCGCTCCGGCGAGACCGAGGACACCACGATCGCCGACCTGGCCGTGGCCCTGGGCACCGGGCAGATCAAGACGGGCGCACCGTGCCGCGGCGAGCGCACCGCCAAGTACAACCGCCTGCTGGCCATCGAGGCCGAGCTGGCCGAGCTGGGCGGTCGCCCGCCCGCCTTCGGGTTGAGGCCGCTGCGCCGTCCTGCATGAGCCTGCCCGTCCTCCTGCCGCCCGAGCCGCCGCCGCCCCCCACCCTGCCGCCGCTGGTGGCCTGGGTGGCCGTGGCCGGGCTGGCGGTGGCGCTGCTGGGCACGCTGCCCTCGACGCTGGAGCGGCGCCGCCTCGACGGGGTGCACGCGAGCCTCAAGAGGGCCATCGTGCGCCAGGAGGCCGAGCTCGAGCGCTGGGAGCGCATGCGCCGCGAGGCCGGGCAGCCCTCCTACCTGCGCGAGCGGGCGCTGCGCGACCTGCTGGCAGCGGGGCGCCCGCCTGCGCCGGCGGCCGCCCGGCCGGCGGTGGCCGCCCGCGCCGCCGCCCCGGCCGCAGCCGGGCCCGCCCGGGCCCTGCCCGCGCCGGCGGCCCGCCCCGCGCGCTGAGCCGGCGCCCGCCCGCGCGGGCTGCACGCGTGCGATGATCGGGGCGTGGCCCGCTCCCGTCCCACGCTCGCCGCCGGCCTGTGCCTCTGCGCCCTGGCGCTGCTGCTGCCGGGCACGGCGCCGCGCCTGCTGGCCGATGCCGGCGAGGGCCCCTCGCGCGGGGCGGCGCCGATGGACAATCCCTCGCACGTGCACGACGACGACCCGTTCGTGCGCGAGGCCTTCGAGCGCGCCGCGCAGGCCGAGGCCGAGGGCCGCGCCGACGAGGCGGCCGAGCGCCTGCAGTCCGTGGTCGACCAGCGCTTCGCCGATGCGGCCCAGCGCGAGTGCGTGCCCTTCGTGGTGGCCGTCGACGGCCGCGCCACCTACGAGGGCGCCTGGCTCGTGGCGCGCCACCGGCTGGCGGGCGGCTCGCCGGCGCTGCGCGCCGCCCACGAGCGCCGCTTCGGCGGGCCGGCGCGCGAGCTGCTGGCCCGCGCGGTGACGGCGCTGGACCGCGACCTGCTCGCCGAGGTGGCGCGTCGCTTCCTGCCGCTGGACGAGGGGCGTGCCGCCGCGCTGGCGCTGGCCGACCTCGCGCTGGAGCAAGGCGACCCCGACACCGCCTTCGCCCGGCTGGAGGCGCTCGAGGACCTCGAGGAGGTGGCCGCGGCCGACGACACGGCGCGTGTCGAGCGCTGGCGCGCGGCGCGCATCGCGCGCGAGGCCCGCGCGCTGGCACGCACGCCCTCCGACGTGCCGGAGGTGGCGCGCCACCTGCTGGAGGCCGCGCGCCAGGGACCGGGCGCCGCGGCGCGCCACGACGCGGTGCCCGAGGCGCTGCGCCGCCTGCCGCAGCGGCCCAGCACGTGGCCCACCACGGGCGGGACGCCCGCACGCGACGGCGCAGCACCCGCCCTGCCCGGCCGGCTGCGGCCGGCCGCCTCGGCTGCCCTGCAGCCCGACGCCGAGGAGCGCGCGCTGGCGCGCGAGGCCGAGGCGGCGCGTCCCGACCGGCCCAGCCCGTGGGTGACGCCGCGCGTGGTGGTCGGGCGCGACACGGTGTTCTGCTTCGACGGCGAGCTGCTCAGCGCCTACGGGCGCGCCGACGGCCGGCTCAAGCACCGCGTGCGCGTGCGCGGCGAGGGCGAGGCGCGGCCCGCCCTGGGGCAGGACCCGCGCGAGGAGCTGCCGCTGCTGGAGGGCCACGCGCTCACGCTCGACGAGGTGCCGGGCCGCCCGGCGCGCATCTACCTCGCCAGCGCCACGCGTACCCTGCGCGCGCTGCGCCGCGAGGCCTCGGCCTTCGGCGACAGCGGCGCGGCCGAGCCGCCGTGGGGCGAGCTGCTGATGGTGCGCTGGGACGGCGAGCGGCTGCTCAAGGGCTGGCGCGCCACCGGCTTTGGCAGCGCGCCGCGCCTGCCGCAGGCGCTGGCGGTCTTCGGCGCACCCTGCCTGCACATGGGCCTGCTGTGGATCGCGGGCGTGCGTCCCAGCCAGGCCACCAGCGACGAGGTGGAGTGCTGGCTGGTGGGCCTGGACCCGGCCACCGGCGAGCCGCTGCGCCTCGTGCGGCTGGGCAGCGGCAGCCCCTGGCGCCTCAAGCGCCTCGACGAGGCCATCCCCTCCTCGCCCGCCGCCGCCCACGGGCGCGTGGTGGTGGCCACCTCGCTGGGCTGGGTGGCCGCGGTGGACGCCGAGGACGGGCGCGTGGCGTGGGTCCAGCGCTACGACCGCACGCGCGAGGTGGGCCGGCTCACGCGCCTCAACGCCATGGAGGCCGACCTCACGCCGCGCCTGACCGGCTTCGCCAACGAGCCGCCGCTGGTGGCCTTCGGGCTCACCGTGGTGGCCCCCACCGACAGCCACCAGCTGCTGGGGCTGGGCACGCGCCCGCGCGGGGCGGGCCGCCACCTCGTGCGCTGGGACCCGCGCGACCGGCGCAACCACTTCGACCGCATGGCCGTGGAGGCGCTCGTGGGCGCCTGCGGCGGCGACGGCAAGGTGCCGCCCACCATCGTGGTGACGGGCAAGGGCGACGCCGGCGAGGGCGAGCCGCCCGGGCGCGTGGTGGCCGGCCTCGACCCCGCCAGCGGCGCCACGCGCTGGAGCATCGCCCCGGCCACCGGCCACCAGCCCAGCACGTGGGGCCGCGCCGCGCTCTCGGCCAGCCACGCGTGGGTGCCCACGCTCCACGGCCTGCTGGCCGTGGACCTCGAGCGCGGGCGCGCGGTCGAGCTGCTGGGCCGCGGCCTGCTGCCCCCGGGGCAGGCCGAGCCCGAGGCACGCTGGTACGGCTCGCTGGTGCCGCTGCCGGGCGAGGGCCTGGTGGCCGTCCACGAGGGCCACATCACCTTCTGGCGCGTGGAGCGCTAGGCGGGCGGGCGCCACGCCCGTGGGCACCTCGTGCTCGCGCCCCGCTGCGTGGTCTAATGCGCCCCCCGGACGGGCGCCTGCCCGCCGGGCCCTCCCGGAGCCCCGCGGCCCATGAGCGATCCCGCCCCCTCGGCCCCGCTCGGCGAGTCCGACCTGGCCGCCGCCGAGAAGGTGCGCAAGGCCCACCAGCGCCTAAAGGGCGAGCTGCACCGCACGCTCGTGGGCCTCGACGAGGTGATCGACGAGCTGCTCATCTCCATCTTCGCCCGGGGCCACTGCCTTCTCGTGGGCGTGCCCGGCCTGGCCAAGACGCTGCTGGTGAGCACGCTGGCCCGCAGCCTGTCGCTGTCCTTCAACCGCATCCAGTTCACGCCCGACCTGATGCCCGCCGACATCACCGGCACCGAGGTGATCCAGGAGGACCGCAGCACCGGCACGCGCGCCTTCAAGTTCCTCAAGGGCCCCATCTTCGCCAACGTCATCCTGGCCGACGAGATCAACCGCACGCCGCCCAAGACGCAGGCCGCGCTGCTGGAGGCCATGCAGGAGCGGCAGGTGACGGCCGGCGGCCAGCGCTACCGCCTCGAGCAGCCCTTCTTCGTGCTGGCCACGCAGAACCCCATCGAGCAGGAGGGCACCTACCCCCTGCCCGAGGCGCAGCTCGACCGCTTCATGTTCCTCGTGAAGGTCGACTACCCCTCGCTGGACGAGGAGGTGCGCATCGTCGAGATGACCACGCGCCCGCTCAAGGACGAGGTGAGCCCGGTGCTCTCGGGCGCCGAGATCCTCGAGATCCAGGACGTGGTGCGCCGCGTGCCGGTGAGCGAGCACGTGGTGCGCTACGTGCTGCGCCTGGTGCGCGCCACGCGCGTGGGCACGCCCGAGGCGCCCGAGTTCGTGCGCGAGCGCCTGTCGTGGGGCGCCGGCCCGCGCGCCAGCCCGTTCCTCGTGCTGGCCGCCAAGGCGCGCGCGCTGCTCAGCGGCCGCCTGCACGTGGCCATCGAGGACGTCAAGGCCATGGCCAAGCCCGTGCTGCGCCACCGCATCGTGACCACCTACGGTGCCGAGGCCGAGGGCATCACCACCGACACCATCGTCGACCAGCTGCTCGGCCGCATCCCCGAGCGCGAGAGCGAGACCCTGCGTGACGAGCGACTCCCGAACGTCCTCGGCTCGTAGCCCGCTCGACCCCGAGGTCCTCGAAAGGCTCTCGGGGCTGGAGCTCAAGGCACGCGCCATCGTCGAGGGCACCATCTCGGGCCTGCACCGCAGCCCGTTCCGCGGCTTCTCCGTGGAGTTCGCCGAGCACCGCGAGTACGTGCCCGGCGACGACATCCGCTTCCTGGACTGGAAGGTGTTCGGCAAGACCGACCGCCTCTACCTCAAGCGCTACGAGGAGGAGACCAACCTCGAGGCCACGCTGCTGGTGGACACCAGCGCCTCGATGGGCTACTCCAGCGCCGAGGGCGGCGGCGTGAGCAAGCTGGCCTACGCGCGGCTGGGCGCCGCGGCGCTGGCCTACCTCATCACCCAGCAGCAGGACGCCGCCGGCCTGGTGCTTTTCGACAGCGAGCTGCGCGCGCAGCTCCCGGCGCGCACCGGGCCCGCCCACGTGCGCGAGCTCTTCGGCCGGCTGGAGGCCGCGCGCCCCGAGGGCACCACGGGGGTGGGCCGGGCGCTGCTGGAGGCCGGCGAGGCCGTGCGCCGCCGTGGCGTGGTGGTGCTGTTCAGCGACCTGCTCGACGACCCGCGCGAGGTGCTGCGCGGCCTGCGCCACCTGCGCCAGCGCGGCCACGACGTGCTGCTCTTCCACGTGCTGGCCCACGACGAGGTGGCCTTCCCCTTCACGCGCATGACGCGCTTCGAGGGCCTGGAGGACGCCGGCCGGCTGGTGGCCGACCCGGTCTCGCTGCGCGCCGCCTACCTGGCCGAGCTGGACGGCTTCCGGCACATGCTGCGCCGGGCCTGCCACGCCAACCGCATCGACCTCGTCGAGCTCGACACCTCGCAGCAGCTCTCCGTGGTGCTGGCCGCCTACCTCGCCCAGCGCGCCGCGCGGCGCAAGGCCTAGCGCATGCTCCTGGCCCCGCTTGCCTACCTGTGGAACGGCTGGGGCCTCGTGGCCCTGGGCGGCGCCCTCACGGCCGTCCCCATCGTCATCCACCTGCTCAACCGCCGCCGCGTCAAGGTGGTGCCGTGGGCGGCGATGGCCTTCCTGCAGGCCGCGCTCAAGCGCAACCGCCGCCGCCTGCAGCTGGAGAACTGGCTGGTGCTGGCGCTGCGCGTGCTGGCCGTGGCCCTGCTGGGCCTGGCGCTGGCACGGCCCGTGGTGACCGACAGCGCGCTGGCCGGCCTGGCCGGGCAGCGGCGCAGCCTCTACCTGCTGCTGGACACCAGCGGCAGCATGGGCGCGCGCCGCGAGGCACGCTCGGTGCTCGACGCGCTCAAGGCCGAGGCGGCACAGGCCCTCGAGGGCCTGGACGGGCAAGACCCCTTCTGCGTCGTGCTCACCAACGACCCGCGCGTGGAGGCCTCCGCGGGCCGCGCACCGGCCGTGCTCGTGCCACGCACCAGCGGCAGCAGCGCGCTGGCGCGCGCCAAGGAGGCGGTCGCGGCGCTGGCCCCGCGCGAGGCCCCCGCCGCCTGGGCCGAGGCCTGGCAGCTGCTGGGCGAGCAGTTCGTCAACGAGGACGCCGGCCGGCAGGTGGTGGTGATCACCGACCTCACGGCCCGCGACCACGCGCTGGGCGCGGCGCTCGACCGCACGGGCGAGGCGCTGCGCGCCCTCGTGCGCCGCGGCGCGCGCGTCACCTACGTGGACGTGGGCGGCGAGCCGCAGGGCCGGCGCAACCTCGCCGTCAGCGCCGTCGAGCTGCGCGGCGACCGGCCGGCCTTCCCGGGCCGCGGCCTCTCGCTGGGCGTGCGCGTGGCCAACCACGGCGCCGACGAGGTGCGCGGCGCGCTGGTGACGGTGATCGTGGAAGACGAGCGCGGCGAGGCCTGGCGCAAGCGCCGCGTGGCCCCGCCGCTGCCCCCGGCCGACCCGCTCACCGGCGCGCCCGGCGTGGCCGTGGTGGACGTGGACGCGCCCGCCGGCACCTTCCGCATGCCCGGCGGCTTCCACGTGCGCGCCACCATCGACCCGCCGGCGGCGCAGCCCGACGCCGATGCGCTGGCGCTGGACAGCACGCGCTGGGCAGCGCTGGACGTGCGCGACCGCGTGCGCGTGCTGGCCTGGACCCGCGCCAGCCAGGGCGCGCGCCAGCCGCCGCTGGCCCTGCTGCGGCCCATCTTCGACCCGCTGCCGCCCGAGGGCACGGGGGGCGCTCCCGCCGCCCCGCCGGCCTTCGAGTTCACGCACGCCGACGGCGAGGCCCCCTTCGCCGCACGGCTGGCTGCGCCGGGGGCGCGCCCGGACCTCGTCGTGCTGGCCAACACGGCACCGCGCACGGCCAGCACGCTGGCCGCCCTGCGCCAGCACGTGCTCGACGGCGGCGCCCTGCTGGTGTTCGTGGGCGATGCCATCGACCCGGCCATGTGGGCCGAGGCCGCGGGCAGCGCCGACGGCGAGGCGCCGCTGCTGCCGGTGGCCCTCGAGGCCTCCAGCGTGCCGGCGCGCAACGCCGGCGACCCCGCGCCCTTCCGGCTCGACCTGGCCACGCCCAGCGACGAGCCCTGGGCCCGCGCCTTCAGCGGCCCCGAGGTGGCGCTGTGGCTGGGCCGCTTCCCGCCCGACATGCTGGGCCGCATGCCGCTGGGCGAGCCGCCGGCGGCCAGCGATGCCGCCGGCAGCACGCGCCCGGCGCGCGTCGTGCTGCGCTGGGCCGAGGGCCGCGGGCCGGCGATGGTCGAGGGCCGGCTGGGCCTGGGCCGCACGCTGTGGGTGGGCACCAGCCTCGACGAGGGCTGGCTGCGGCTGGGCGTGCCCTTCTTCCTGCCGGTGTTCCTCGACGAGGCGGCCTTCCACCTCGTGCAGGGCGAGTCCACGGCGCGCTCCCTGCTGGTGGGCGACCGGCTCGAGGCCGTGCTGCCGCGCGGCTCCGAGGGCGAGCGGCTGGCGGCCCCCGGCGGGCGCGAGCCCACGCTGCGCCTGCTGCAGCCCGAGAGCGCCACGCAGCGCCGGCGCGTGGCCTGCGACCTGGCCGGCTCGGTGGGCGCCTGGAAGCTCAGCGCACGTGTCGCGGGAAGCCCTGCCTTCACCGCCTGGCACGCGGTGAACGTCGATCCCGACGAGGGCTCGCTGCTGCGCGCCGACGCGCAGGCGCTGGTGGCCAGCGCCGGCCCCGAGGCGCCCGTCGAGGTCGTGACCACGCTGCGCGCCATGGCCAGCACCACGCAGCAGGTGCGCGAGGGCGAGCTGGCGCGCATGCTGCTGGCCATCGTGCTGGGCCTGCTGCTGGCCGAGTCGCTGCTGGCGCACCTGCTGGGCCGGCGCGCGCGCGAGGCCGGGGCCCAGCCGGGGACGGCGGCATGAGCGGCGCCGCGCTCCCCTTCCTGCCCGGCCCGCTGGCCGAGGTGCGCGTCGAGGCCGGCGAGTGGCGCTGGAGCAGCCTGCCCCCGGCGTGGGTGCTGGTGCTGGTGGTGCTGGCCGTGGGCCTGCTGGCGCGCTGGCTCTACCAGCGCGAGCGCGGCACCACGGGCAAGGCGCCGCGCGTGGTGCTGGGCGGCCTGCGCGCGCTGGCCCTGCTGCTGGTGCTGCTGGCCATGGCCGGGCCCTACCGCGAGGAGGTGCGCACCAGCGAGGAGAAGAGCCACCTCGTGGTGCTGCTGGACACCAGCGCCTCGATGGCCAACGAGGACCTCTACGCCCCCGAGGAGGAGCAGCGCCTGCTCGCCGCCGGCTGGCCCGAGGGCAGCGGCGAGGCGCGCCCTGCGCGCCTGGCCGGCAGCGAGGGCGCCACGCGGCTGGGCCTGGCGCGGCGCGTGCTGGCCGCGCGCGATGGGGCCGTGCTGCGCCGGCTGGCCGAGCGCTTCGTGCTGCACGTCTTCGCCTTCGACGAGGACTGGCGCTCGCTGGGCAGCACGGCCGAGCCCGCGGGCGAGCGCGCGCCCGGGGCCGCCGAGGCGGCCGCCGACCCGATGGCCGGCATCCTGGCCGCCCTGCGCGCGCAGGCGCCCAGCGGCCCGCGCACGCGCATCGGCGTGGCCCTGCGCAACGTGGCCACGCAGTTCCTGGGCCGCGCCGACCAGCGGCTGGCCGGCGTCGTGCTCATCAGCGACGGGCAGGACACGGGCGAGGGCGACACGCCGCTGGAGGTCGTGACCGCCCTGCCCGGCGCCGACCAGCTCTCGGTCTACGCCGTGGGCCTGGGCAATCCCGACAGCGACAAGAACCTGCGCGTGGAGCCGGTGCGCGCCAAGGACGTGGTGATGGTGCGCGACCAGGTGCTGTTCGAGGCCGACCTGCGCCACAAGGGCCTCACGGGCGTGGGCCCGGTGGGCGCGCGCCTGGAGGTCGAGCAGGTGGCCGACGCCGAGGGCCGGCCCATGGCGCCGCGGCGCGTCGAGCTGGCCGAGGACAGCCGCACGCGCGCCACGGCGGAGGTGGCGGCCCTGCCCGCCGAGGACCAGCCGGCCCCGGTGCGCCTGCGCGCGCCCTTCGACGAGCCGGGCACCTACCGCGTGACCGTGCGCGCCAGCCTGCCGCCGGGCCGCGAGCGCGAGGACGCCATCCTCGACGACAACGCCGCCACGCACGAGCTGCGCGTGGTGGACACCAGCATCCGCGTGCTGTACGTCGACCGCGACGCGCGCTGGGAGCTGCGCTTCCTGGGCACCTACCTCACGCGCGAGGCCCCCACCCGCACCGGCTCGGCCGGTGGCGGCCTGCGCAACCGCTTCCTCACCCACGTGCTGCAGCAGACCGCCGACCCCACGGTGCAGATGCCGCACACCCCGGGGCCCGACATCTTCAAGCGCCCGCTGCGCGAGTTCCCCAGCACGCGCGAGGCGCTCTTCGCCTACGACGTGCTGCTGCTGGGCGACGTGGACCTCAACGCGCTGGCCGGCGGCCAGGCCGCACGCAAGCAGGAGGTGCTGGCGCTGGTGCGCTCCTTCGTCGAGGAGGGCGGCGGCATCGCCCTGCAGGCGGGCAGCGAGATGAACACGCCGCTGGCCATGCTGGGCACGCCGCTGGCCGACCTGCTGCCGCTGTCGGTGACGGAGGCCGACCGCAAGGCCACCGACGCGCTCGACACCACGCGCGAGTTCCGCCTGCGCCTGACCGAGGCCGGCCGCCAGCACCCAGCCTTCAACATCCTG
Organism: Planctomycetia bacterium; assembly: GCA_046094945.1. Lineage (GTDB taxonomy): Bacteria > Planctomycetota > PLA2 > PLA2 > JAEUHO01 > CAXQZU01. The sequence goes on from JBJTIJ010000237.1 coordinate 22,060, forward strand.
CCGCCCGGGCGCGACGGCGAGCAGCAGGGCCCCGAGCGCGTGGCCAGCATCTGGGCCTACGAGGACCCGCAGGTGGACATCTCGCGCCGCTGGGCGTGGTACTGGGGCTACCGCTGCATGGGCGGCCTGCGGCCCGGCGCGGTGGCGCTGGCCACCGCCTTCCGGCCCGGGCAGCCCGACGCGCGCGACGTGCTCGACGGCCGCGACGAGCCCATGGTGGTGGCCGCCACCAAGTCATTCGGCAAGGGCCGCGTGTTCTGGCTGGGCCTGGACGACATGTGGCGCATCCGCCACGGCCACGGCGACACCTACTACGGGGCCTTCTGGGAGCAGGTGGTGCGCGACCTGGCCACCTACCGGCTGCTGGGCGGCAACAAGCGCTTCAAGATCTTCCCGCGCGACGAGGAGGTGGCCGTGGGCGAGACGGCCGAGATCCTCATCACGGCCCTCGACGAGCGCTACCGGCCGCTGGACACGCCGTGGCTGGACGGCGTGCACGTCGAGCTGCCCGACACGGGCGTGCCCGGCAGCGGCGGGCGCATCGACCTGGAGGGCGAGAGCCGCCCCGAGCGCAACACCGAGGCCGACGCCGCGCCGGGCGAGTACCGCTTCCGCATCCCGGTGACGCGGCCCGGCAGCTACCTCGTGTGGATCGAGCAGCGCGGCGACGTGCGCGACGGGGGCGAGCGCGCCGAGCGGCGCTTCCGCGGCGTGGCGCGCTCGCGCGAGGATGCGCTGCGCCTGCCCAACCACCAGGCGCTGGCCGCGCTGGCCGCCGAGACGCGCGGGCAGGTGGTGCGGCTCTCGGCCCTCGGCGAGCTCAGCCCGCCGGCCCAGACCGTCACGCGCGTGCTCAACCGCACGCGCAAGGACCAGTGGGACAAGGCCTGGGTGCTGTGGCTGCTGGTGGGCGTGCTGGGCCTGGAGTGGGCCCTGCGCAAGCGCTTCCAGATGATCTGAGCGCCGCCTCGGGGGCCGGGGCGCGCCGCTGGGGCACGCCCGGCGGCCGGGTAGAGTCCGGGCCATGGCTGCCTCCCGCCGCCCCCCCAGGCCCGCCACGCCGGCATGCGGCCGGCAGCCGGGCTGCTGGCGGCTGGGCGGCCGCCTGGCCTGCGGGCTGCTGCTCGCCAGCCTGCTGCTGGCCGGGCCGGTGCGCGCCGAGGAGCCCGAGGTGCGCGCGCGCGCCTTCGGCCTGCGCGACACCAGCGAGGGCCGCCATGCCATCGACGAGGTGACCCGCCTGCACGCCGCCGGCGACCTCGCGGGCGCCTTGCGCATGGCGCAGGCCGGGCTCGAGCGCCATGCCGAGGACACCTACCTCGAGGAGCAGGCGCTGGCCTCGGAGCGCTGGCGCCCGGTCGGGCAGGTGCTGGAGGCCTGGCTGCTGGGACTGGCGCCCGGTCAGCGCGAGCGTTACGACGCGCTCTGCGACCCCTCGGTGGAGCCGCTGCTGGCGGCGGCGCGCGCGCGCGGCGACACGGCCCCGCTGGAGGAGGTGCGCCGGCGCTTCCGCGCCAGCCGCCACGGGCTGGAGGCCACGCGCCTGCTGCTCGAGCGCGCCATGGAGGCCGGCGACCTGCGCCGCGTGGCGCGCCTGGCCGAGGAGGTGACCGCACGCGCGCCGCAGGATGCCGCGGCATGGTGGCGCTGGATGGAGGCGCTGGCCACGCTGGGCGAGGGCGAGGCCCTCGCGCGCCTGCAGCCGCCGGAGGGCCTGGTGCTGGCCACCGCGCGCGGGCCCATGGCCCTGGACACGCGGCTGGCCGGGCTGCGCGACGCGGCGGCGGCCACGCCGGCCGGCGCGCCCGCTTCTGAGGCCTGGCCCACCTGGGGCGGGGCCCCCCACCGGCTGGCCAGCGTGCCGCCCGGCGGGCGCACGCTGGGGCTGCGCTGGTCGCTGGACAGCGCGCTGGCGCCGCGCGAGCACGACCTGCCGGGCCGCGAGATGGAGGGCGACGACCAGGTCGACTTCGTCGCGGCGCTGGCGGGCTCCTTCCCCCTGTTCCCGGCCAGCGACGGCCGCGTGCTCTACGTGGGCGACGGGCGCAGCCTGCGCGCCATCGACCTCTACGGCGGGCGCCTGCTCTGGGCACTGGAGCGCGCGCAGCCCGGCCTGCCGCTGGTGGACCCGCGCGGCTGGCTGCGCGGGCGCAGCGCCATCGACCGGCCCTTCGCGCCCAGCCTGTGGCGCGACCGCGTGATCGGCACGGTCGAGGTGCAGGTGGACTGGGTCGAGGAGCGCGTGCTCGGCACGCAGACCAACTTCTACATGCCGCGCCGCAGCGTGGTGGCCGTGGCGCGCGACAGCGGGGCGCTGCTCTGGCGCATGGGCACGCAGGGCCTGGACCGCGAGCGGCTGCGCAACGTGCATGTGTGCGGCGAGCCCGTGGTGGTGGACGACACGGTGGTGGCCGTGGCCTCGCGCAACACCGGCTACGAGCAGGTCATGATGATCGGGCTGGAGGCCGCCACGGGGCGCCTGCGCTGGGAGCGGCCGCTGGCCTACGGGCAGCAGGAGACCAACCTCTTCGGCAATCCCGTCAAGGAGTTCAGCGCGGGCGCCGTCTCCGCGCGCGAGGGCGTGGCGTACGCCTCTACCGGGCTGGGCTGCCTGTGCGCCGTGCGCGTGCAGGACGGCGCGCTGCAGTGGCTGGCCTCGTACGACAACATCCCCATCCAGCCCGTGCAGGCCTGGTACCAGCCGCGCATCCGCGTGCCGCTGGCCGGGCCCACGGCGCCGCTGGTGACGCCGGCGCTGGTGGTGGTGGCGCCGGGCGACGCGCGCCATGTGTCGGCCTACGAGCGCGCCAGCGGCCGGCTGCGCTGGCGCGTGGGCCTGGAAGAGGGCGTGCGCGCCGGCTACGGCGTGCTGCGCCACGTGCTGGGCGTGGCGCCCGTGGGCGGGCGCGAGGCCGTGCTGGTCACCGGCGGCAGCGTGCAGGCACTGGACCTGGAGACCGGGCGCCTGCTGGCACGCGGCCGGCTGGAGGGCAACGACGCGAGGGTGCTGGGCCAGGGCATCGTGCGCGGCCGCGAGGTGCTCGTGCCCACGTCGCTGGGCGTGCAGCGCTTCTCGCTGGACGGCGAGCTCAAGCTCGTGGGCACCGACCCGTGGCCCGAGGGCGCGGTGCCGGGCAACCTGCTGGCGCTGGGCAGCGTGCTGGTGGTGGCCGGGCGCGGCCCGCTGCAGGCCCACTACGCCTGGGAGGAGGTCGAGCGCGAGCTGGCGCGCCGGCGCCGCGAGCACCCCGGCGACGCCGCCGTGCTGCTGGAGGCGGCCGACCTCTACCTGCGTGGCCGCGGCCCGGGCGAGGCGCGCGCGGCCTTCCGCGCGGCGCTGGAGGTGGCGGAGCCCGGCAGCGCGCTGGCCGAGCGCGCGCGCCGCGGCCTCTTCGACGCCTGGATGGCCGAGGGCCGCGCACGCGCGGGCGAGGACCCCGTGCGCGGCGCGCCGGCCTGGCGCGAGGCACTGCAGGCGGCCGCCACGCCCGCCGAGCGCGTGGAGGCACGCCTGGCCCTCGACCTGGCGCTGGCCGCGCGCCATGAGGAACGCATCGAGAACCTCGAGCGGCTCTACGACGAGGCGGGCGACGAGGTCACGCGCCTGGACGGCATGGACACGGGCGTGCCCGTGCGCGTGCTGGCCCTGCTGCGCATCGCGCGCGCCGAGGAGGCCGCCCGGCGCGCGCCGGCGGCCGTGGCGGCCCTGCAGCGGCTGCTGGAGGCCCATGGCGACGAGCTGGTGGCCGCCGAGCGCGCCTCGGCCCTCGCCCACCGGCGCATCGCGGCCCTCGTGGAGCGCTTCGGCCCCGCCGCCTACGCGGCCCAGGAGGCCAGTGCGCGCGAGGCCCTGGCCGCCGCCCGCGCCAGCGGCGATGCCACGCGCCTCTCGCGCGTGCTGGCGACCTGGCCCAACGCCGCCGTGGTGCCGGAGGCGCGCCTCGCCCTGGGTCGCGCGCTGCTGGAGGCCGGCGAGCCGCAGCGGGCGCTGGTGCCACTGCAGGACCTGCGCGCCGAGACGCCCGAGGCCCCCGAGGCCCGCGAGGGGCTGGTTGCGCTGCGGCAGGCGCTGGGGGCCCTGGGGGCCAAGGGAGCTGAGCGCGCCGTCGAGGCGGCGCAGGCGGGCGAGGACCTGCCGGCCGTGCCCGAGGCGGCAGGGGGCCGCCTGCTGCTGCCGCTGCACCTCGTGCAGGCCGAGGCCCGCGGTGACGAGGACGTGGTGCTGCCGCTGCCCGTGGCGTGCGAGGACGGCGAGGTGGCGCCGCTGGCGCTCACCTCGCGCGGCGGCACGCTGCGCGCGTACAGCCTGGCCAGCGGCCGGCTGGCCTTCGAGCGGGCCGAGGCCCACGCCTCGCGCGCCGCGTGGTGCGAGGGCACGCTGGTGGCCGCCCTGCGTGGCACGCTGCAGGGCCTGGACCCGGCCACGGGCGAGGCGCGCTGGACGCAAGAGCGCATGCGCTCGCTGCATGACCTGGCCGTGGGCCGCGGCACGGTGGTGGTGCTGGGGCAAGCCCCCGCAGAAGACGGGGGCGCGCGCGTGCTGGAGGCGCATGACGCCACCACCGGCCTGCTGCTGTGGAGCACCGCGCTGGGCCAGGAGCCCGTGTTCCAGCTGCAGGTGGCCGGCCTGCAGGTGCTGCTCTCGCGGCAGGTGCAGCAGGCGGGCGGCGCACGCACGCGCACGCTGGTCTTCGACCTGCTGTGCGGCGCGCTGCGCGCCACGCTCGACCCGCCCGTCGCCATGGACCTGCGCGAGGTGGTGCTGCCGGGGCGCATCGTGCACGCCGGGCCGCCCTCCAGCGGCACGGGGCGGCTGGTCACCTGCACGCGCCTGCCGGCCGGCACGCCCGCCTGGTCGGCGCTGCTGGAGGACAACGGTCCCGTGACCGCCCTGCTGCCGCACCGCGACGAGCTCTGGGTGCTGCAGCACGGCGGGGCGCTCACGCGCCTGTCGCTGGCCACGGGCGAGGTGCGCTCGCGCACCAAGGTCGCCACGGGGCAGGCCCACGCACGCCCAGCCTTCGGCACCTCGCTGTGCGTCCACGACGGGCTGCTGGTGGTGATGGCCCTGGGTGCGCGCGGGGCCAGCCCGCTGCTGGCCTTCGACCCGCAGACTGGCAAGCTGCGCTGGGAGGTGGAGGGCAGCCCGCTGGCCCAGTCCCAGCAGCATGCCTTGCTGGCCGTGGGCCCGCACCTGGTGGCCTTGTGGGCCGGCGAGGACGCCAACCGCGTGCGCCAGGCCCGTCTCAAGGTGGTGCGCGCCGCCGACGGCAGCGTGGAGCAGGAGGTGGAGCAGGTGCTCTCCGGCCCCCACGGGGTGGTGGCGGTGTCGGCCGGGCCCGCGGCCCTGCTGCTGGTGGCCGACGGCGGGGCGGCCACCTACGGCCCCACCTCCCCCGCCCGCTAGGCGCGGCCGGCTGCCGGATAGCATCCCGCCCATGCGTCGGCTGCTCGCCTGCCTGCCGGTCCTCGCCGTGCTCGCCAGCCTGGCGGCCCTGCTCCCGGCCCGGGCCGACGAGCCGGCCCGCGGGCTGGTCACGCCCGCCACGCGCGAGGCCATCGACCGCGGCCTCGTCTTCCTCGCCCGCCTGCAGCAGCCCGACGGGTCCTGGCACAGCAACGCCGGCAAGAAGATCAACGAGGGCTACCGCGTGTTCGAGGGCGGCCGCGACGTGCCGCACGTGGGCGTCACCTCGCTGGCGGTGCTGGCCTACCTGGCCGGCGGGCACGTGCCCGGCCGCGGGCCCTACGGCGAGGTGGTGGACCGCGCCGTGCGCTTCCTCGTGGAGCAGGCCGACCCGGCCAGCGGCATGGTCGCGGCCCATGGCACGCGCATGTACAGCCATGCCTTCGCCACGCTGGCGCTGGCGGAGGTGTACGGCATGTCGCCCCAGCCGCGCGTGCGGCGCGCGCTGGAGGCTGCCGTCGACTTCACGGTGCGCTGCCAGAACGAGACCGGCGGCTGGCGCTACGTGCCCTTCACGGCCGACAGCGACATGAGCGTGACGGTGTGCCAGGTGGTGGCCCTGCGCGCCGCGCGCAACGTGGGGTTCAAGGTGCCGCAGGCCACCATCGACCGGGCCATCGGCTACGTGCTGCGCAGCGCCTACACCGGCGACGAGGCGCGCGGCGGCTTCCGCTACCAGCCCGAGGAGATCCGCTGGAACCGCGACTCGTTCGCGCTGGCGGCCGCCGGGCTCACCACGCTGTTCCAGGCCGGCCTGTACGACAACGCTGCCATCGCGCGCTACATCAAGGAGCACCGCATCCCGCAGGCGCCGCCGCCGCGCATCGAGGACACCGTGCGCTACCTGCGCGCGCAGTTCGCCGACGTGCCGCGTGACCACTACTTCTTCTGGTACGGCTCCTACTACGCCACGCAGGCCTTCTACCTCGTGGGCGGCAGCAGCCCGCGCGAGTGGGCGGCGTGGTACACGGGCGTGCGCGACCGCATCCTGGCCACGCGGCGCGAGGCCCGCCTGCCGGGCGGCGAGGCCGCCTGCCACTGGGTGAGCAACGTGGACGACACGCACGCCTACGCCACGGCCACGGCGCTGCTCATCCTGCAGTTCCCGCTGGACTACCTGCCCATCCACCAGCGCTGAGCCGCCCAGCCCGGCCGCCCTGCCCGGCCGCAGGGCCGGGCCCCGGGCGGTGGCCTCGCCCGCAGGGCGGCCCGACCGCCCAGCCCCGAGGCCGACGCGCTGCCCGGCCGCGACGCCATGCCAGCGCCGCGGCCGGGGAACGCGGGCCGGGCCGACCCGGCCGCTGCCCGCGCCGGCCCCCGGCGGGCGGCGGGCCGCCCAGGGCCTCGAGGTCCGGGCCTCGAGGTCCGGGCCTCGGCAGGCGGCGCGGGGCCGCGTGCGGGCTCGCGCCCCGGTAGTCTGGCGAGACTGGCCCCGCGCGGGAGCCAGCCCCGAGGTGCTGCCTGGCCGCCCCGTCCCCCACGCTCGACCTGCGACGCGGCCTTGCCTCGCTGCGGCGGCGCATCCGGGCCTGGCTGGCGCTGGCTGGCCTCTCGCGCCTGCTGCTGGCTGCCCTGCTCTCGCTGGCGGCCTTCTACGCCGCCGATGTGGCGCTGGACCTGCCGCTGGAGGTGCGCGCCTTCCTGCGCCTGGGCTGGCTGACGCGGCCCGAGGGGCTGCCGTGGCTGGCCTGGCTGCCGCTGCTGGCGCTCACGGGCACCGTGGCCTTCTTCCTGGCGCGCGGGCGGCGTGCCAGCGCCCCGCTGGCGGGCTTCGCCTTCGGGGGCCTGTGCGGCATGCTGGCCGCGCTGGCCGTGCGCCTGCTGGCGCCGCTGGGCGCGCGCCTCTCCGACGCCGAGCTGGCCGCCGCCGTCGAGCAGCGCCTGCCGGCCATGGGCGACCGGCTCGAGAGTGCGCTGGACTTCGAGGCTGCGCTGGCCCGCGATGCCTCGGGTGCGGCGCGCGGCGAGAGCCCGGCCATGATGCAGGCCCTGCTCGACGAGGCGCGCGTGGCCGCGCGCGGCGCCGCGTGCGCGCGGCTGGCCAGCGGGCGGGTGCCGCTGGCCTGGCTGGGCACGCTGCTGCTGGCCGCAGGCTTCGCGGCCGCCGCCGTGGCGCTGGACCCGGCGCGCGCGCAGCTCTTCGCGCGCCGCTCGCTGGCGCTGGAGGACATCCCCTGGCCGCGCGCCTCCACGCTGTGGGCCGTGCGGCTGGAGGCCGACGGGCGCGTCACGCGCTGGCCTGCCGAGCAGCCCTTCGAGGTCACCGTGGGCCGCACGCTCGTGGTGCACGCGCAGGTCGAGGGCGAGGCGGTGGACGACGCCCAGCTCATCGACCTCGCCGACGGCCAGCAGCCGCTGCCGCGGCGCATGTTCCCCGTGGCGGGGCGGGCGGGCATCTACGCCGTCGAGCTGGTCAACGTGCGGCAGGGCTTCCGCTTCGTGCTGCAGGGCGGTGACGACACCGACGAGCAGCCCACCTACCGCGTGGAGGCCACCGTGCCGCCGGCGCTGGTGGACGTGTCGGCCGACCTCGCCTTCCCGCCCTACCTCGGGCGCGCGCCCGAGCGCGTGGCCTCGGGCAGCCTGGAGGTGCCGCAGGGCACGCAGGTGACGCTGCTGCTGGTGCCCAGCGAGCCGCTGGAGTCGCTGCGCGTGGTGCTGGGCGAGGAGGTGCGCAGCGCCGAGCGCATCACGCCCGACGGGGGCGGCGAGGCCTGGCGCGTGGCGCTGGCCGCCGAGCGCACGCTGCGCTGGCGCGCCCTGCTGCGCACGCCGCAGGGCCGCGAGAACGACCCCGGGCAGGATGCCTACGAGATCGTGGTGCGGCCCGACGCAGCGCCCAAGGTGGCGTGGGCCTGGCCGCGCGGCGTCACGGAGGTGACGCCCGCGGGCCGCGTGCCGCTGCTGGTCTCCTGCAGCGACGACCATGCCGTGGCCTCGGCGGTGCTGGAGCTGCGCGTGGGCGCCGAGGGCCCGCTGCAGGCGCTGCGGCTGGTGCCCATGGCCGGCGAGGGCCCCGTGCTGCCGCAGGTGCAGGACAGCCTGCGCACGCTGGCGGCCTGCGACGGCCCCGACGGGCGCGCCGCGCTGGCGGCCTACGTGCCGCTGGAGCTGGCCTGGCTCTCGGCGGGCGGCCCGCTGGCCGAGCCGGGCGCGGCGCAGCTGGCCGTGCCCTCCACCGTGCAGGTGCGGGTGGTGGCCACCGACAGCCGCGGCCAGCGCGCCGAGGGCGCCTGGCAGGTGCTGGAGGTCTATGCCCCGGCCGAGGTGGAGCGCCTGCTGTCCACGCGCCGCTCGGGCGTGCGCAGCGCCGTGAGCGCGCTGGAGGCCGAGCAGGCCGCGCGCCTGGCGCAGGTGGTCGAGCTGCGCAAGGGTCCGCTGGAGGCCGGCGAGCTCGACCTGCTCAAGACCGTGCAGTTCGCGCAGGCCAAGCTGGCCCAGCACACCGAGCGGGCCACGCGCGACTACCTGGACGTGTTCGCCAGCTTCGTGCTCGACCGGCTGGGCGCCGACAACCCCAACGAGCGCATCCTGGCCCTCTTCGACCGCGCGCACCGCGCCCTGGCCCAGCGCGGCAGCGCGGCGCTGCGCGACGACGCGGCCTTCCCCTACGCGCTGTTCGCGGAGGTCGTGCAGGCCTGGCGCAGCCGGGCGCTGATCGACACGGCCCTGCTGGAACGCATGCTGGCCGTGCTGGACGCCGCACTGGAGGCCACCGAGGCCACGGCCCCGGCGGCGCAGCAGGCCGCGCAGCGCGCCGCCTCCGGCGAGGCCGGGGCCCTGGCAGGGCTGCAGGACGCCCAGCGCGCCCACCTCGCCGCCCTGCGCCGGCTGGGCGAGGCCCTATCCTCGTGGGAGAGCCTCAACGACGTGATCGTGCGCCTCAAGCGCATCGTGGAGGAGCAGCGCGCGCTGCTCGAGCGCCTCGATGCCGAGGGCCGCACGAGCCCGGGCCGCGCCGCCCCTGGAGCCCGCTGACCATGCCTGCACGCCTCCCCCGCGCTGCCCGTGCTGCCCGCGCCTCCTGCCCCGCCAGCGCCGCCTCTGCGCGCGGCGCGGCCCGCGGCCCGCGGCGGGCTGGCGTGGCCCTGTGGCTGGCTGGCATGGCCGCGGTGCTGGCCGGCAGCCTGCCGCTGCGCGCCGACGAGCCCGAGCGCGAGACGCGCGTGCAGGCCCGCCGCCGCGAGCAGGAGGCCATCCGCGAGAAGACCGAGGCGCTCACGGCCAGCATGCGCTCGCTGCGCGAGTCGCTGGAGCGCGAGGGCTCCGCCTACGAGGTCGAGATCCTCTCGCGCGCGCTCACGCACCTGGAGGGCGCCAACCTCGCCGCCGGCATCCAGGCGGCGCTGCAGGCGCTGGAGGGCGCGCGTGACGTCTCGCAGGTGGCACGCGAGCAGGTGGCGCGCGTGCTGGGCGACCTCGAGGGCCTGCTGGAGATCCTCGAGGACCGCAAGCGCGAGGTGACGCGCGACCAGATCGAGCAGCGCCTGGAGGCCGCCAAGCAGGCGCTGGAGGCCACGCAGGAGCTCAAGCGCGAGCAGGAGCGGCTGGCGCGAGCGGTGGAGCAGGCCCAGCAGCAGGCCCGCACCGAGGCGGCGCGCCAGGCCGCGGCCCTCGCCGAGGAGGCACAGGCCCTGCGCCAGGAGCAGCAGCGCCTGCGCGAGCAGGGCACGCAGGACGCCAGCGAGCAGGCGCGTGCCGAGCGCGCCATGGCCGAGAACCTGCTGGCGCGCCAGCAGGAGCTGCTCGAGCGCCTGCGCGCGGCCCGGCGCGCCGAGGGCGAGCAGGCGCGCGCCGCGGCCGCCGAGGCTCGCGCGCTGGCGGCCGAGGAGCGCGAGGCAGCGGCGAGCGCCGGCTTGGACGCAGCCTGGGAAGGCCTGCGGCAGGCCGTGGGCGAGGCCTCGGCGGCCGCGGCCCGTGCAGCCGCCGACGCCACGGCGGCCGCGGCCGCCGAGGCCGCCGTGCAGGCGGCGCGCGAGGCGGGCTCGGCCGCGGAGGCCCAGCAGCGGGCGGCAGGCGGTGGCGAGGGCGCGGCGCAGGCTGCGCGCGAGGCCGGCGAGGCGCGCGAGCGTGCGCGCGCCGCGGCCGGCCGCGCCGAGCGCCTGGCCCGCGAGGCGGCCAGCGCACCGGGCTCGGACGCGGCCACGGCCGAGGGCGCCCAGCGCCTGGCCGAGCAGGCCGCGCAGCTGGCCGCAGGCGGCGAGGGTTCGCAGGCTCCGCAGGCCAACGCCCAGGCTGCTGCGCAGGCCGCGGCCCTCCAGCAGGCCGCGGCCGGGCTCGAGGGCGCCGCCCGGGATGCCGCACGCCAGGCCCGTGACGCGGCAGGCGCTGCCCGTGCGGCGGCACAGGCCCTCGATGCCCTGCGCCGAGAAGGGCGCGGGACGACAGGTGCACCGGCGGGCGAGGCTGCCCAGCAGGCGCGCGCGGCCCTCGAGGAAGGCGCCAGCCAGCTCGAGGAGGCGGCCCAGCGCCTGCAGCCGGGCACGCCGGCGGGCTCCTCGGCCAGCGCCGCGGATCGCGCGCAGGCCGGTCGCGAGCGCCTGGCCGCGGCCGCGCGTGCGCTGGGGGCCGCCGCCGAGGCCGCACGCGGCACGCCCGAGGCGCGCGCCACGGCGGCTGCAGCCGAGCAGGCCCGGGCGCAGCGGGCCGAGCAGCTGGCTGGGCAAGCAGAGGCCAGCGCCGCGGCCGCGGGCGAGCCGGGCAGCGCCGAGCGCGCCGCCGCCGAGCAGGCCGGGCGCGAGGCCGGCCAGCAGGCACGTGCCGCCGCCGGCGCCATGCGCCAGGCCGGCGAGGCGCTGGCGGGCGGGCGCACCGGCGAGGCCTCGGCCCAGCAGGCGGAGGCCGCCGAGCAGCTCGACCGCATGGCGCGCACGCTGGGCGGCGAGGGCGGCGCCCGCGCGCTGGCCGAGGAGCAAGGCATGCTCTCGCGCGGTGCCGAGGCGCTCGCCGAGCGCCTGCAGCAGGGTGCGCAGACCGGTGCCCCAGAGGGCGGTTCACAGCCCGCAGGCGGCTCGCAGCAGGCCGGCTCGCAGCAGGGCGGCTCGCAGGCAGGCGCCCAGCCCGGCCGCGAGCAGGCGGCAGAGGCCGCCCGCGAGGCCGCGCGCGCCATGGCGCAGGCCCAGCAGGCCCTGCAGCAGGGCCCGTCGGCCGGGGCGGCCGCGGCCCAGGAGCAGGCCGTGGCGGCCCTGCAGCAGGCGCGCGAGGCGCTGGCCGCCCGCGAGCGCGAGCTGGCCGCCCGGCGCGCCGAGCGCGAGCAGGCGCTGGCCGAGGCCCAGCGCCGCCTCGTGGCCAAGGCCAAGGAACTGGAGGAGAAGGCGCGCGCCCTCGCCCCGCCCTCGTCCGAGGCCCAGCAGCAGGCGGCCGCGGCCCGCGCCGCCCTCGAGCGCGCCGGCCAGGCCATGCAGCAGGCCGCCCAGCAGGCCGGCGGCGGCCAGCAGCAGCAGGCCGCCGCCTCGCAGCAGCAGGCCGAGCAGGCACTCTCCGAGGCCCAGCGCCAGCTGCAGCAGGGCGCGCGCGAGAGCGAGCGCACGCCGGCGCTGGAACGGCAGCTCAAGGAGCTGGCCGAGCAGCAGCAGCGCCTGCGCGAGCGCATGAAGCAGCTGCAGGACCTGCTGGCCAAGACCGAGAATGAGGCCGCGCAGGAGGCAGGCCGCCGGGCCCAGCGCGCCATGGAAGCCACCGAGGACAGCCTCCAGCAGGGCCAGCCGCAGCGCAGCCGCCAGCAGGCCGAGGAGGCGCGCGAGTACCTCGAGCAGGCCGAGCAGGCCCTCGACGAGGAGAAGCGCCGCTACCAGAGCCTCGAGCAGGAGGAGATGCTCTTCCAGCTGGTCAAGGACCTCAAGGCCGTGCGCGACGCCCAGGCCGCCCTGCGCAAGGAGTCCGAGGAGCTGGTGGCCGAGGCGCAGCGCCTGCGCGACGAGGGCGGGCGCCTGTCGCGTGCACGCCGCAAGCGCACCAAGGAGATGTCGGCCGAGGAGCAGGCGCTGGCCACCACGCTCGACGAGCGCCGCGCTGCAGTGGAGAAGGAGGAGTCCACCGCCTTCGCCTCCAGCCTCGGCGAGGCCGTGGAGGACGTGCGCGAGGCCGCGCGCCAGCTCGAGCAGCCCGACGAGCTCGGCCCGCTGCTGCTCTCGGTGCAGGACGCCGTGCTGCAGCGGCTCGACGACCTCGTGGGCGGCTTCGAGGACGAGCTCGAGCGCCGCCAGCAGGAGGAGCCCAAGCAGCAGGACCGCCAGCGGGACCAGCAGCCGCAGAAGGAGCGGCTGGTGCCCTTCGACGTCGAGCTCAAGCTGCTGCGCCGCCAGCAGCTGGACCTCAACCTGCGCGTGCAGCGCTTCTTCGAGCGCACGCCGGGCCTCTCCGAGGGCCAGGTGGGCGAGGCCGAGCGCCGCATGCTCGAGCGCCTCTACCACCAGCAGGGCCGCATCAAGCGCGTGCTGGAAGACCTGGTCGAGAAGACGCTGGGCGGCCAGGGCGGCTAGGCGGGCCCTGGCCCGCGACCGCCACCACGCCCGCACCCACGCCCGCACCCATACCGCGCACTAGGATGTCCCCATGACCCTCCCCCCTCGCCTGCGCCTTGCCCTGTGCCTCTCGCTGGCCGGCGCCGCGCTGTGCCTGGGGCGGCCCGCCCGCTGCGGGCCGAGGAGCCCAGCGACCTCGAGCGCAAGATCAAGGAGCAGATGGAGAAGGTGCTGCGCCTCATGCGCGAGAACGAGGAGGCCCTGCTCAAGGCCAGCCAGCAGGGCGGCAGCGCACCCACGGGTCCCGACATCCCCATCCCGCCCCTGCCGCCTGCGCCCTCCGGCGGCAGCCCGCAGGGTGCTGGCGGCGCCGGCGCCGGCGGTGGCACC
>JBJTIJ010000238.1:0-9290 GCA_046094945.1 Planctomycetia bacterium
CGCCAGCAGCGCCTGCGTGACGCTGAAGCACAGCGTGAGGTTGGTGCGCACCCCGCGGCGCGCCAGCTCGCGCGTGGCCTTCAGGCCCTCGGGCACCACCTTGCCACGCAGGTAGAACTGCGACAGGAAGGCGGTGAGCAGCTCGCGGCGCGTGCGCGCGCCCTTCTGCGCCCAGGTGCGCGCGGCCAGCAGGTGCCCGTCGCGCACGTAGAGCACGGCCACGATGGCCACGCCGCCGGCCAGCGCCACGGCCACCACGTCGCGGTCGCGGCCGTCGGGGCTGATCACCTCCTGGCGCCGCCCCGCGGCCTCCAGCGCCTCGATGCGGTCGCGCAGCAGCGCCGCCCGCTCGTACTCCAGCGCCTCGGCGGCCGCCTGCATGTCGCTGCGCATGCGGCCCACCAGGCCCTCGTCGCGGCCGCGGATCACGGCCAGCGCGCCGTCCACCAGCGCGCGGTAGGCCTCGCGGTCGATGGCCCCGATGCAGGGCGCGGCGCAGCGCCCGATCTGGTGGTAGAGGCAGGCGCGCTCGCGCTCGGCCAGCTCGCGGTCCGGGCAGGTGCGCAGCGGGAAGCGCGTGCGCAGGAAGCGCAGCGTGCGGCGCAGCGCCTTGGCGTTGGCGAAGGGCCCGAGGTAGAGCGCCCCGTCCTTCTTCATGCGCCGCACCAGCCGCAGGCGCGGGAAGTCGTGCTGGCGGTCCACGCGCACCAGCAGGTAGGACTTGTCGTCCTTCAGGCGCAGGTTGTAGGGCGGCCGCTCCTGCTTGATGAGCGTGTTCTCGAGCAGCAGCGCCTCGTCGTTGCTGCCGCACAGCACCACGTCCACGTCGGCGGCGCGCCGCATGAGCAGGCGCACCAGCGGGCGGCCGTCGCCCCCCTCCTTGAGGTAGGAGCGCACGCGGGTGCGCAGGTTCTCGGCCTTGCCCACGTACAGCACGCGGCCCTGCGCGTCGCGCCACGTGTACACGCCGGGCTGCGCGGGCAGCAGGGCCACGCGCGCGCGCAGGGCCTGCGGGTCGCGCGCCGCCGGCGGGTCGCAGGCAGCCGGCGTGTCGTCGGGTGCGGCCGGGTCCATGGGCAGGGGCATCAGGCTCGGGGGCGCGTCGTGCGGCTAGGCGCCGGCGTTCACCACGGGCGTGGTGGACGACTCCGAGCACAGCACCACGAGCAGGTTGCTGACCATGGTGGCCTTGCGCTCCTCGTCCAGCCGCACCACGCCGTGGCCCTCCAGCTGCTCGAGGGCCTGCTTCACCATGCTCACAGCCCCCTCCACGATGCGCGTGCGCGCATCGATGATGGCCTCGGCCTGCTGGCGCCGCAGCATCACGCCGGCGATCTCGGGCGCGTAGGCCAGGTGCGAGAGGCGCACCTCCAGCACCTCGACGCCGGCCAGCGCGAGGCGGTCGGCGAGCTGGGCGAGGAGCTCGGCGTTGACCTCGTCGCTGTCGCCGCGCAGCGAGGTCTGGCCGGGCTGGGCTGAGTCGTAGGGATGCTTGGAGGCCGCGCTGCGGATGGCGCTCTCGGTCTGCAGCGAGACGTACGACTCGTAGTCCTCGACATCGAACACGGCCTGCGCCGTGTCGCTCACGCGCCACACCACCACGGCCCCGATCTCCACCGGGTTGCCGCGCAAGTCGTTCACCTTGAGGTGCTGGCTGTCGAAGTTGCGCGCCTTGAGCGAGACCTTGCGGCGCGCGGTGAACGGGTTGACCCAGTGGAAGCCCGGGCGGCGGATGGTCCCCTTGTAGCGCCCGAACAGCAGCACCACGAGGCTGGTGTTGGGCTCCACGAGCACGAGGCCGCGCAGCAGCAGCAGGCCCAGGCCGAACAGCGGCACCAGCACGATGCACACCAGCACCATGGGGATGCCGGGCACCAGCCAGCCGTAGTCCTGCTCGCGGCTGGCAGCGACACGGGGATGGGGCGCGGTCGTCATGGCGGGCTCCGGGTACGGCCTCCCTGTACCACGCAGCGGGCGGCGGGCGCGCACGGCGTGGCGGGCCGGCCGGCGAGCCTCCCCGGCGCCGCGCCCGCCGCCGGCCCGCAGCCACCCGCCGGCTCAGGACGTCTCGCCGCCCTCCTCGCGCGCCAGGCCCGCCGTCTCGCCCGCGTGCAGGATCAGCGCCTCCACGCGCTTGAGCTCGTCGCGCAGGCGCGCGGCATCCTCGAACTTGAGCTCGCGGGCCGCCGCGCGCATGCGCCGCTCGAGGTCGTCACGCTGCTCGGGCAGCGGGCGCGCGTCGCGGCCGCCGGCCCCCGCCGGGGCCAGGCCCGCCACGTCCACGTAGTCGCGCTCGGCGTACACGGCCCCCACCGTGTCGCGGATGGCGCGCACGACGCTGCGCGGCACGATGCCGTGGGCCTGGTTGAAGGCCAGCTGGCGCAGCCGGCGCCGGTCCATCTCGGCCAGCGCGCGGTCCATGCTCTCGGTGCGCCGGTCGGCGTAGAGGATCACGCGCCCCTCGACGTTGCGCGCCGCGCGGCCCGCCACCTGCACCAGGCTGGTCTCGCTGCGCAGGAAGCCCTCCTTGTCGGCGTCCAGCACCGCCACGAGGCCCACCTCGGGCAGGTCCAGGCCCTCGCGCAGCAGGTTGATGCCCACCAGCACGTCGTAGACGCCCAGCCGCAGGTCGCGCAGCAGCTCGGCGCGCTGCAGCGTGGTCACGTCGCTGTGCATGTAGCGCGCCTTGACGCCCACCTCGCCCAGGTGCTCGGTGAGCTCCTCGGCCATGCGCTTGGTGAGCGTGGTGGCCAGCACGCGCTGGCTGCGCGCCACCACGCGGCGCACCTCGGCCAGCAGGTCGTCCACCTGCCCGCGCGCGGGGCGCACCTCCACCGGCGGGTCCACCAGGCCGGTGGGACGGATCACCTGCTCCACCACCTCGCCGCCGGCCTTCTCGCGCTCCCAGGCCGCGGGCGTGGCGCTCACGTACAGCGCCAGCGGCAGGCGCTCCTCGAACTCTGCGAAGGTGAGCGGGCGGTTGTCCAGCGCGCAGGGCAGGCGGAAGCCGTAGTCCACCAGGTTCTGCTTGCGCCGGCGGTCGCCGGCGTGCATGCCCCCCACCTGCGGGATGGAGACGTGGCTCTCGTCCACCACCAGCAGGAAGTCCTCGGGGAAGTACTCCAGCAGCGTGGCCGGCGCCTCGCCCGGCACGCGCCCATCGAGGTGGCGCGAGTAGTTCTCGATGCCCGGGCAGAAGCCGGTCTCGCGCAGCAGCTCGAGGTCGTAGCGCGTGCGCCGCGACAGGCGGTCGGCCTCGGCCACCTTGCCGTGCTTGCGGAACCACAGCAGCCTCTCCACCAGCTCGGCCTCGATGCTCACCAGCGCGCGCTGCAGGGCGTCGTCGCTGTTCATGTAGTGGCTGCTGGGGAAGAACGAGGCCGAGGGGCGCCGCGCCAGCACCTCGCCCGTGAGGGCGTCCACCTCCTCGATGCGCTCCACCGTGTCGCCGAACCACTCGATGCGCACCACGCGGTCCTGCAGGTCGGCGGCACCCACCTCCACCACGTCGCCGCGCACGCGGAAGGTGCCGCGCGCCAGGCCGATGTCGTCGCGCCGGTAGCGGATGCGCGCCAGCCGGCGCAGGAACACGTCGCGGTCCAGCGCGTCGCCCTCGTGGATCCAGACGTGGTAGGCCTTGTAGTCCTCGGGCGAGCCCAGGCCGTAGATGCACGACACGCTGGCCACCACGATGGTGTCGCGCCGCGTGAGGGCCGCCTTCGTCGCTGCGTGCCGCATGCGGTCGATGCGGTCGTTGATGCTGGCGTCCTTCTCGATGTACAGGTCGGCCGTCGGCACGTAGGCCTCGGGCTGGTAGTAGTCGTAGAACGAGACGAAGTACTCCACCGCGTTGTGCGGGAACAGCTCGCGCATCTCGTCGAAGAGCTGGGCCGCCAGCGTCTTGTTGGGCGCCAGCAGCAGCGCCGGGCGGCCCAGGCGCGCGATGACGTGGGCCACCGTGAAGGTCTTGCCGCTGCCCGTCACGCCCAGCAGCACCTGGTGGCGGCGCCCGCGCCGCTCGTAGCCCTCGACCAGCGCCTCGATGGCGGCGGCCTGGTCGCCCGAGGGCGTGAAGGCGCTCTCGAGGCGGAAGGCCGCGCGCTCGCCGACGGGCGCCGCCGAGGCATGCCGCGCGCGGCGCGGCGCGGGCGTGTCGCCCGGCACCGGCCCCGGCGTGCCGCCCATCTCAGCGGCCACTGCCCTTGTCGCCGGGCTCGTCGGCCTCGTCCACGCGCGAGTCCCAGGGCGCCAGCTTGGTCTTCCACAGGCCGCGCTCGAGCCAGCCGTTCCAGCGCTTGGCCACGTTCAGCGCCCAGTCGGGCGAGGACTCGGCCTTGATCTGCTCGCGCACGCCGCACTTGCGCTCCATGTAGCCGTCGATCTTGCGGAGCGTGCGGTCCACGATGCTGGCCTTGATCAGGCCCTGGCGGTCCTCGAAGCCCCGGCTGTCCTGGATGGTCTTGAACTCGCTCACCAGGCGCCAGATGGCCTTGCGGTCCAGCGTCACGAGGAGGTCCTGTGCCTCGCGCATGTCGCGGCCGGCGCCGTGGATGGCCATCTCCACCGCGCGCTCGATCTTCTCCTTCTCCTCGGCGCTCACCTGCAGCTCGGCCGGGGCGGTCCACGACTGCAGGCTCACGAGGCCGCCGCCGCCGCGGCGCGGCTCGGCGGCCGGTGCCTCGGCAGGCGCCTCGGCGGGCGCCGGGCTGCGCGCCGGGCCGGCGGGCACGGCCGGGGCGGGGGCGCGCGCCGGGCTGGCCGGCGTGGCGGGCGCGACGGGCAGGGGCACCGCAGCCGGCACGCCCGGCACGACAGCCGCGGCAGGCGCCGCGGCCCCGCCGCCCTCGGCGGGGGCCGGGGCCGGCTTGTCCTTCTTCTTGCCCATCACGAGCACCAGCAGCAGCACCACGACCACCAGCGCGCCCAGCGAGCCGAAGATCAAGGCGTTGTTGTTCTTGGGCGGCGGCTGGAAGCGCTCGCGCCCCTCGTCGGCCTCGTCCTCCTGCGCTTCGCGCCCGCGGCGTCCCGACGGGGCGGCCCCGCGCCCGGCAGCGCTGCGTGCGGCGCGGCCGCCGGCGCGGCCGCCGGCGCGCGGCGCGGGCGCGGCCGGCGCCTCAGGCGCCGAGAAGGCCGACAGGTCCATGGCCTGCCCGCACTTGGTGCAGGTGAAGGTGGCCGGCACCTTGCCCTTGAGGCGGTACTTCTTGCCGCACGAGGGGTTGGGGCACAGGACTTCCTGGACGTCAGCGTCGCTCATGCGGGGCTCCGGGGCCCGCAGGATACCGCGCCGCCTGCCCGTGCGAGCCCCGTCGGCGTGGCGCCGCCGGCGCGCCCGCCGGCGGGCTGGCCGTAGGCTGGCCGCCGTGACCTCCCTGCCCACCCTCTACCGCGCGCTGGCCGCCCTGCACCGCGCGGGAGTGGGCTGGCACGAGGCACTGGCCACGGCCGCCCCGGGGCGGGCGGCGGCCCGCCAGCGGCTGGAGGCGGGCAGCACGCTGCCCGAGGCGCTGGCCGGCGAGGTGCCGCCGCTGGACGTGGCGCTGCTGAGCGCCGCCGAGGCCGGCGGCACCTACGAGCGCGTGCTCGAGCAGCTGGCCCAGCGCCACGAGGACGAGCACCGCGCGCGCGGCAAGCGCCGCGCCGCGCTGGCCTACCCGCTGACGGTGGCGCACGTGGCCGCGCTGCTCATGCCCGTGCCCGACCTCGTGGCGGGCGACCTTGCCGGGGCCGTGGGCTGGGCGCTGGCGGCCCTCGCCCCCATCTACCTGTTCATGGCCTGGGGACGGCGCCAGCCCAGCGCGGCGCGCCCGCTGCCGGCGCGCTTCCCCTTCACGGCGCGCGTGCTCGACATGGATGCGCGCGCGCTCTCGGCGCTGGGCGCGCTCTACGACGCGGGCGTGCCGCTGGGCGAGGCGCTGCCGCTGGCGCGCGCGGCGGGCACGCACGGCCGCGTGGCGCGCGACCTCTTGCGCGCCGAGGTCCTCGTGGCGCAGGGGGCGCCTCTGGCCGGCGCGTGGCACGAGGTGCCCGACGACCTGCGCGTGGGCCTCGCCAGCGCCGAGCGCGCCGGCGCGCTGGGCCGCGAGTGCCTCGCGGCTGCGCAGCGCCTCGCCCTGGACGCCGACCTGTGGCGCCAGCGCACGCTGGGACGCGCCGTGCCGCTGGTGATGCTGGCGCTGGGCGTGCTGGTGGGCGCGCGCGTGATCTCGTTCTACGCCGGCGCGCTGGCGCGCGCGGGGCTGTTCCGCTGAGCGCTCCAGCGCGCGCAGGGCACCCCGCGCAGCGCCCGCACAGGGCCCGCACAGGGCCCGCGCCGCTCACACCGGGCCGGGCGCCACGAGGTCGGCGGGCGGCTGGCCGGCGACGAGCGCCCGCTGCACCGTGTCGGCCAGCAGCGCGCCCAGCAGCATGCCCTCGGCCGGCCCGTAGGCAGGCAGGGGGGTGCCGGGCGGCTCGATCCACGGCGCGCGGCACACCTCCGGCAGGCCGCGCGCGCTCCTGCGCGCCACCCAGGCCAGGCCCACGCCGGGCAGGCTGGCCGCGAGCGTGCGCCCCGGACGCAGGTCCACCGAGCCCACCCCCGCCGCCTCCAGGTAGGTGCGCGCCGCATCCACGCCCGGCGCGGTGCCGCGCAGCACCACGCGCGCGCTGGCCAGCCGCCGCTGGCCCTGCTCGCCCAGGTCGGGCATCACGACCTGCCGTGCGAAGCGCTCGAGCAGCTCGCGGCCCATGGGCTCGGGCGAGTCCGGGTCAGGACGCCAGGCCCGCTTGACGCGCAGGCGCAGGCCCAGCCCGTGGGCCTCCTCCACCAGCACGGCGTGGCCCAGCGCGCGCACGCCATCGGGCACGGTGGCTGCGCCCTCCAGCCCCAGCCAGATCTCGACCACCTCGCCGTTGGCCGCCTGCTCCAGCCGCTGGCGCGCACGCAGCAGGTTCATCGGGCAGCGCTCGTGCGTGAGGTCCAGCACCCCGGGCGGGGCGCGCTGGGCGTCCAGCGGCGGTCCCTCGGTGCCGGCGTGCACGTAGGCCTTGCCCTGCGGCTGGGCGCGCTCGCCGCACACCTCGCAGCCCTCGCGCCGGTCGGCCTGCAGGCGCGTCCAGCGCCGCTGGGCCAGGTCGAGCACGTCGTAGCCCCGGCCGGGCGCACGCGGCTCGCGCAGGCGCCGCAACACGGCCAGCGCCGCCAGCATGCCCACGATGCCCACCGTGCCGTTCCACACGCCCAGCATGGCGCAACCGCCGCCGGCCTCGGCGCCCAGCCGGCCGAAGAGGCAGGCCAGGCAGGGCCGGCCGCCGGCGGGCACGTCCAGCAGGCGCGCCTCGCTGCGCACGCCCGCCGCGTGCACCAGCGGCACGCCACGCTCCACGGCCAGCGCATTGAGGCCGTCCTTGGCCCCCGCGCCGTCGGTGGCATCCACCAGCACGCTGGCCCCGTGCAGCACGTCATCGGCGTTGCGCCCGTCGAGCGGGGCGCGCACGGCCTGCACCGAGAGCGCACGGTGGCGCGCGCGCAGGCGCTCGGCGGCCACCTCGGCCTTGCGCCGGCCCACGTCCTGCGCGCCGAACAGCACCTGCCGCGGCAGGTTGTGCAGGGCCACGAGGTCGGGGTCCACCAGCACGAGGTGCCCCACGCCGGCCTCGGCCAGCGCCCAGGCCGCAGGGCAGCCGATGCCGCCCACGCCGGCGATCACGACACGCGCACGCGCGAGGGCCGGGTCGACGCTCACGGCCCGATGCTACGCCTCGCGAGGCGGCGGGCGGCCAATCTCTCCAGCAGCAGGGCAGCCAGCGCGGCCAGCAGGCCCACCGCCCCCCACCAGCCTGCCGCCTCCACCGCCGAGGGCCGCGCCACCGAGGAAGACGCCAGCGGCACGGCGTCGTAGACCGGGCCCTGCAGCAGCCGGTCCAGGCCGATGGCGTCGTAGGCCAGCGCCGTGCACAGGTCGAGGTCCAGCACGGCCTGGCGCAGGGTGAAGCGCGCGGCCACGGGCGCCGCGGCCGCGGCCGCGTCGGCCCACCACAGGCCCGTGAGCGAGGCCACCGACACGGCCAGGGCGCCCGTGCCTGCGCCGGCCCGCCCCGCCCCCAGGGCGCGGCCCAGCGCCGCGAGGCCCTGCGCGCACAGGCCTGCGGCCACCACCAGGGCGGCGCCCCGCAGGGACTGCACCAGCGACTGGCCCAGCGCCAGCAGCAGGGCGCCGGCCAGCACGCCGCCGAAGGCCAGCGCGGCCGTGGCCTGCCGGCGCGTCAGCGGCAGGAAGGCGAAGGCCGAGGCCGCGGCCACCAGCATGGCCACGCCCGCCTGGAAGTGCCCCACGCTGTCGTTGCTGCCGAAGGCCGCCACCAGCGCACCGCAGAACGCGGGCGCCGCCGCCACCACGGCAGTGCGGCGCGCTGCCCGGGCCGGCAGGCGCGCCCCCACGGCCTAGTCCAGCTCGCCCAGCGCCAGCGCCAGCGCCTGCATGGCATAGGCCGTCGCCAGCGTCCGCGAGCCCTCGTCCCAGCGCTCGGCGGCCTCGTTGCGCCAGCCACCGTCCTGCCGCTGCAGGCCCACGAGGCGCTGGGCCAGCGCGGCGCGCCACTCGTGCGCGCGACCCTGCGCGTCCTGCACCAGCAGCGGCTTCTTCGTCACGCGCTCGTAGAGCGCCAGCGTGCGCGCCAGCGTGAAGTAGTAGTAGTAGAGGCCCTGCTGGCCGGCCGCGGCGGGGTCCTTGGCCTCCTCGAAGCCCGGGTTCCTCTCCAGCGTCCAGTTGCGGCTGATCCAGCCCAGCGCCGCCACCGCGCGCGGGTCGGAGGGCTGCACGCCGCTCAGCAGCAGGCACTTGAGCAGCGCATAGGTCATCGAGCCGTAGGAACGCAGCTCCACCTTGCCGTCGGGCCGCTTGACCGTGCCGGCCTTGCTCTGGTCGGGCGCGTAGGCCGAGCCACCGTCGTTGCCCGGCGTCACCGTCACCTTCTCGCCCTCGAGCTCGACCTGCAGCTCGAGCACGTTGCCCTCGCTGCGGTTCTGCACGCGCTTGAGGTAGGCCTGGATGCGCTGCCACACCGGGTGGTCGGCGGGCAGGCCCGAGGCCGCCAGCGCGTCGGCCGCGAACTGCAGGTTGCTCAGGTCGGCGGCCTGCGGCACCTTGGACTTGTAGGGGAAGCCGCCGAAGGAGGGGTCCTCGCTGCTGCCCTGGATCTGGCTGGCGGCCAGGAAGTCGCGCGCGCGTGCCTGCACGGAGGCCAGCTCGGCCTGGCGCAGCAGGGACAGGGCCGAGATCACGGCGCTGGTCTGGTAGGTGACGAAG
>JBJTIJ010000239.1:0-1402 GCA_046094945.1 Planctomycetia bacterium
CGCGGCTGGAGTCGCAGCCGGGCTGGTACGTGGGCGGCTGGGACGGCGAGGCCGGCGTGGGGGCCTGGCAGCTGCTGGCGCAGGACGTGTCGGTGCCCGAGGGCGCGACCGTGCGCCTGGCCTTCGAGGGGCGGCTGCGCGGGGCGCGCGTGGACCCCGGCCAGTTCGACAACGCGCACGTGGCCGTGCGCCTGCAGGACGCGCGCGGCAGCCAGCAGCTGGTGGCGCGGCCGGTGCTGGGCGAGGCCTGGGCGCCGGGCGAGCTGGTGCTGCGCGTGCCGCGCGGCCGGCTGCAGGTGCACCTGTTCCTCTCCAAGACGGGCGTGCTGGAGCTGCGGCGGCTCGCGCTGGAGGTGCTCGACCCTGCGCAGTCCCTCGACGTGCTGCTGCGCCACATGGACCTCTACTACGCCCACTTCCCGGCGCCGGGCGGGCTGGACTGGGACGCGCACGTGGCGCGCCTGCGCCCGCGCGCCGAGGGGGCGCGCGACGACGAAGCCGCCTGGCTCGCGCTGCTGCGCGACCTGCTGGCGCCGCTGGGCGACCTGCACGTCACGCTGCGCGACCGGCAGGGCGGGCTGCACCCCACCGTGACGGCGCAGCCCACGCCCAACGTGGACGCCACGCGCCTGTGGGCGGTGCTGGGCGAGCCGCGCCGCGTCGGCTCGGTGGGCCTGGTGGCGCTGCCCGCCGAGGGCGTGGGCTACGTGGCCGTCACCTCGCTGATGGGCAGCGAGGCCGAGCACCGTGCGCTGCAGGAGGCCTGGGAGGGCCTGCTCGCCTCGCGCCGCGGCCTGCTGGTGGACCTGCGCGGCTGCGTGGGCGGCAACGAGCAGCACGCCTGGCGGCTGGCCGCGCGGCTGGTGGAACGACCCCTCACCTACGCGCGCCGGCGCGTGCGCAGCGGCCCCGGCCGGGACGGGTTCGGCCCCTGGCAGGACGCGGTGCTGCGGCCCGCGGGCGGGGCGCCCTTCACGGGGCCGGTGGTGGTGCTGGTGGGGCCGGGCTGCGTGAGCAGCGGCGAGGCGCTGGCCAAGATGCTGCGCGAGCGGCCGGGCACGCTGCTGGTGGGCCAGCCCACGCGCGGCGCCAGCGGCAACCCCGCGCCCGTGGCGCTGCCCAACGGGCTGGAGGTCTCCTTCTCGCGCTGGCAGGACACGCTGGCCGACGGCACGCCCACGGAGGGCCGGGGCGTGGCGCCCCACGAGGTGGTGGACCCGCGCGGGCCGGGGGACCCCACGCTGGCCCGGGGGCTCGAGCGCCTGCGCGAGCGGCTGGCGAGTGAGCCGCCAGGGCGCTAGGGCGGCCCACGGGGTGGCAGGAGCCGCAGCCGCCGCCCGGTCCGCGGGAGCCGCAGGTCCCCGGGGGGCGAAGGTCCCCGGGACGGCGGTCCGTGGGACGC
>JBJTIJ010000240.1:0-4194 GCA_046094945.1 Planctomycetia bacterium
AGGTAGAAGCGGTCGTAGCCGGGCTTGTTCACCGACGAGCCCAGCGCCAGGTCGGCCGACCAGCGCTCCCAGCTGCTGGGGTCGACCGTGCCGTCGCCCGTCTCGCGGTCGTCCACCGTCACGTACGAGAGGCCCGCCAGCACCGCCCACGGGCCCGAGCCCGCGTCCACCTCGACGCGGCTGCGCCAGCGCTGCTCGGCCGACGACCAGCCCGTCGAGAGGCCCACATCGGCGCTGCCGTCGCCGTGGCGGCGCGGGCGGCGCGTGACGATGTTGATGAGGCCGCCGGGCGAGTCGATGCCGCGCAGCCACGCGCCGGGCCCGTGGTAGACCTCGACGCGCTCCACCGTCTCGGGGTCCCACAGCGAGAGCGTGGCCCCGAAGAAGCCCAGCGCCTGCGTCGTGGGCCACACGCCGTCGGTGAGCACGCGCACGCGGTCGCCGCCGAAGCCGCGGATGCCGGGGATCTGCAGGAAGGGGCTGCCGCCGTCGCCCAGCGTCACGTTGGGCAGGCGCGCCACGTGGTGGCCCAGGTCCAGCGGGCGCCACTCGACCAGGTCCTTGCGCTCGAGCACGTCCACCCACTGCGGGATGCGGCGCACCTCGAGCTCGCGTGCCGCCACGCTGCCCAGCTCGGTGTCATGGCGCCAGCGGATGGCGCGCAGCGGGAAGGGGTCCTTGCGCGGCGGCGGCGGGCCCAGGCCCGACTCGGCCGAGAGGTGGTCGGTGTCCCACGAGGTGATGATGGGCTCGGGCGCCGCGCACGTCGGGGGCGGGGTCGCCCACGCCGTCGGCGCCGGCCAGGCGCAGGGCGGGCGCCATGGCCACGAGCAGCAGCACGGCCAGCAGGCCACGGACGGCGGGCGAGCCAAGACGGCCGGTCACGCGGGGACCCTCCGGGCCCACCTGCGGGCCCAAGCGGGCCACCCTACCGCCCCCGCGCACGAGCCGCCATGACGGCCCGCCCTGCCCCGGCGCGGGGCAGGCCGCCGCGCCCCGGGCCCCGCGCAGGGTTGCGCACGGTTGCGGAGGGTCGCGCAGGGCGCGGCCAGCACGCGGCAAGGGTGCTGCCAGGGTGCTGCGAGGGCGCGGTCAGGGTGCGCCCTGCCGCGCGCAGGCCCGCACGTAGGCGTCGGGGTCCTCGCGCAGGCGTGCCAGCGCCGCCGTGACGGCCGGTGCCACCGCGGGCACCGCGGCTGCGCCGGCCGCCGCAGCCGCCGCGGGCGGGCGCACCCACTGCGCCAGCACGCGCGCCACGTCGGCACGCACGCCCCAGTCGGCGTGCGCCGCCAGCACCTCCAGCGTGTCGCCCGCGCGCGGCGCAAGGCCCGCGCGCAGCACGGCGTCCAGCAGCGTGCGCACGGCACGCGCCTCCAGGTCCCCGGGCTGCGCCAGCGCGTCGAGCACGCGCGCGCCGTAGGCCTGCTTGCGCTCGGCCAGCAGCGTGGCGAGGCGCGAGCGCACCGTGAGCAGCGCGTGGCCCGCCAGCGGGCGCGCCGCCTCCCACGCATCCTCGCCGCTGGCGAAGAGCGCGCCCAGCGCCGCCAGGATGCGCGCCTCGTCGCGCGCGAGCCAGCCGCGCAGCACCTCGTTGCCCGCCGCGCTGCCCAGCAGCGCCAGCACGCCCGCCGCGCGCCGCGCCAGCATCTCGTCGGGCTGCCCCAGCAGCGCGGCCACCTCGCCGGCCAGCGCGCCCTCCTTCATCTCGCCCACCAGCGCCAGCGCCACGCGCGTGCGGCGCAGCGCCACGCGCGCCGCCTGCGCAGGATCGGCGGCCGGCGGCCCGCCGGCCAGGTTGCTGCGCAGGAAGGCCAGCACGCCATCGCCAGCGCCCGCCTCGCGCAGGCCGCCGAGGATGTCGGCGAAGGCGCGGATCTCCAGGCCCGACTCGTCCTTCTCCACCTTGCCGTCCAGCAGCGGCAGGATGCCGGGCCCGTAGGCCACGAGGCGCTTGCGCGCCAGCGGCACGATGACGCGGTTGTCGCCCACCTCCCAGCGCACGCTGATGGCCCACAGCTCGTCGAAGACGGCCTGCCCCAGCGGCGCCTCGGTCGTGACCACCGCCGGCACCGCGGCACGGCCCGAGGGCTGGTCGGCCGCGGGCGTGTTGCCGCCCGGCCCGCCGGCCGCGCTGCCCGCCGGGGCCACGTCCACGCCCAGCCCCATGTCGCTGCTGCGCCACAGGCGGTCGTCCTGCGGCCCGTCGGGCGCCGCCGGCCCGAGGTAGTCGTCCTTGCCGCCCAGGTCCACCAGCACGCCCACGCTGCCGAAGCCGCGCGCCGGGCGCCCCGAGTTCCAGCCGCCGTCGCGGCGCGCCGCGTAGGTGTCGTCGCCGGCGCGGTCCAGGTGCAGGCCCACGCTGTTGGTCAGGCCCGTGCCGTTGCACGAGGTGTTGCCGTGGTAGCGGTCGTTGCCGCCGCGGTCGTGCAGGATGCTGGCGGCGTAGTCGTGGCTGCCGCCCTGGCCCAGGCCCGAGTGCATCACGTAGGCGTCGCTGCCCGACACGTCCACCAGCCCGCCCACCGCCAGGTGGATGCCGCTGCCCTGCCCGTACTGCGTCATCTCGTAGAGGTCGTGGCCGCCGCCGTCGTAGAGCAGGCCCGCGCTGTACCAGTAGCCCACGCCCTGGTCGTAGATGTCGCCCAGGTAGCGGTCGTTGCCGTCCAGGTCCACCAGCGCGGCCACGCCGCCGGCCGTGTCGATCTCGCGCGCCCCGATCGAGAAGCCCTGCGAGAAGGACTGGTAGCGGTCGCTGAACAGCGGGGCGTGCAGGTACACGCCGCCGGCCTCGTACACCTCGTTGCCGCGCGTGTTGACGCACAGGCCCATGCCCAGCGTGCGCGAGAAGCCCTGCGCCGTGCACCACGCCGAGAGGCGGTCGTTGTCCCAGGCCGCGATGGCGATGGGGTCCTTCGTCTCCTCGTCGGTCTTGAGCGCCGGGGCCGGCTGCAGGGCATCGTCCAGCAGGACGCCCATGCCGTAGCCGGCCGCGCCCTGCGTGAAGGTCTTGCCCTGGTAGGTGTCGCTGCCGCCGTCGTCGTAGAGCACGCCCACGCCGCCCACGGCGGCGCCCAGGGTCAGGTGGCCGCCCACGTAGCGGTCGTTGCCCTGCCCGAGGTCCAGCAGCAGCGCGGCCCCCAGGATGGCGGCGCCCAGCGTGGCGTCCACCTCGCCGCTGTCGTAGGTGTCGGCGCCGCCCAGGTCCACCAGCAGGCCCAGCCGCGAGCCCGGCGTGCCGCGCGCGCCAGCGAAGCGCCCGCGACGGTAGGTGTCGTCGCCGCCCGGGTCCACCACCAGTGCGTGGTCGCCCTCGTAGGTGTCGGCGCCGGGCGTGCCCAGCGCGATGCGGCCCAGCGGCGTCTCCAGCACGCGCGGGCGGTCCTTGGGGAACAGCTCCGCCGGCCAGCTGCGGGCCGCGAGCGCCAGCCGCGCCAGGCTGGCGAAGGCCACCACGCCCGGCGGCGTGCGCGACGGGCCGGGCGCATGCAGGCCCGCCGCCAGCCGCGCCAGCTGCCCCGGCGGCTGCGCCTCGCCCCACGCCTTCCACGCCGCCTCGTCCATGGCCTGCGTGCCCGGCGGCAGCGCGCCGAACACCTCGCGCATCAGCATCTCGTCGGGCAGGCCGCGCAAGAGCGCCTGTGCGGCGCTGCGCCCGGCCTCGCCCTCGCCCGTGCGCGCCACGCCCGGCACGCCGGCGCTGCTGCGCTCCAGCCAGCCCGCCAGATCCTGCAGCAGGCCGCCTGCATCGCGCGCCGCGGGCGGCGCCTCGCCCAGCGCGGCCAGCTCGCCGGCGCGCGCGCGCGCGCGCAGCTCCAGCGGCACCTGCGCCACCTCGTCCTCGAACACGGCCAGGGCGGCGCCCAGCGTGCGCTCCAGCGCCGCCTGCACCGGGTCAGCTCCAGCCGCCTCGCCCGCCGGCGGCGCGCGCAGCGCCCCGGCCAGCCCATCCATCGTCACCGCGATGCGCAGCGGCTCGTGCAGCAGTGCGCGCACCAGCGGCAGGCAGTCCAGCCCCTGCGCCATGTCCTTGCGGAACGTGAGGTCCTCGCGCGTGCAATTGCCCGCGTGCAGCGCCCGGTCCAGCGCCGCCAGCTCCCCGGCCGTGTACGTGCGCTCCCACCCTGCCGGCACGCCCCCACCCTGCGGCTTCCGACGCGCCGGCGCCGCCGCCCAAGCCGCCCAGTGCGGGCATCC
>JBJTIJ010000241.1:0-1659 GCA_046094945.1 Planctomycetia bacterium
TTGAGCCCGATGCGCCCGTCCTGCGGCTTGCGCTTCTCGGCGATGTCCAGCGAGGACATGATCTTGATGCGGCTGACGATGGCGCCCTGCAGGCGCTTGGGCGGCTCCATCGCCTCCAGCAGGTTGCCATCCACGCGGTAGCGCACCGTGACGCGCTTCTCGAACGGCTCGATGTGGATGTCGGAGGCCTTGCCCTTGATGGCTTGGTAGATGAGCAGGTTCACCAGCTTGATGATCGGGGCCTCGTTGCCGCTGGCAGCCGCCGCGGCCACGTCCACCACGTCCTCGACCTGCTTGACCTCGGCGAGGTCCATGTCCGGGTCGACCTCGTCGAGCACCTTGGCGATGCGCTCGGCGTCGTCAGTGCCGTAGAGGCGGGCCACGCCCCGCTTGACCTGCGAGTCCAGCGCCAGGCAGATGCGCAGGTCGCAGCCCGTCTTCAGGCGCAGGTCGTCGTGCTTGACCACGTCGAAGGGGTTGCTGACGGCCACCGTCAGGATGTTGTCCACCTTGCTGATGGGGCAGCAGCCGGTCTTCTGGGCCAGGTCCAGCGGCACGATCTCGGCCAGCGCCTTGTCCAGCTCGAGCCGCGCGAGGTCCACGGGCGGCACGGCCAGCCGCTCGGCCAGCAGGCCCAGCAGCGTGGGCTCGTCGAACACGCCCTTGTCGAGCAGGTACTCGGTGACGCTCTTCTCGCCGCTGGCCGCGACCGCGTTGGCCTCGTTGAGCACGTCGGCGTCGCAGTGCGCACCCTCCTCGAGGATGCGCACGATGCGCCGGTTGAAGCTGACCATGGTCTTGGTGGCCATCGCGGTCAGGGCCTCGCCATGATGCGCTTGAGGTCCTCGACGTCGCTGGTGCACGTCACGGCCTCTTCCATGGTGATGCTGCGCTTGCGCACCAGCTCGGCCAGGGCGGCGTTCATGGTCTTCATGCCCATCTTGCCGCCGGTCTGGATGATGCTGTAGATCTGGTGCGCCTTGTCGTCGCGGATCAGCGCGCGCACGGCCGAGTTGGCGATCATCACCTCGCAGGCCAGCGTGCGGCCATGGCCGCTGGCCGAGGGGATCAGCTGCTGGCAGAACACGGCCTGCAGCGTGAACGAGAGCTGCGTGCGCACCTGCTGCTGCTGGTGGGCGGGGAACACGTCCACGATGCGGTTGATGGTCTGCACGCAGTCCGAGGTGTGCAGCGTGCCGAAGGTGAGGTGGCCGGTCTCGGCGATGGTGAGCGCCGCCTCGATGGTCTCGGTGTCGCGCATCTCGCCCACCAGCACCACGTCCGGGTCCTGGCGCAGCGCGCTGCGCAGCGCGCGGTGGAAGCCCTTCGTGTCGCTGCCGATCTCGCGCTGGTTGACCAGGCAGTGCTTGTTCTGGTGCAGGAACTCGATTGGGTCCTCGACCGTCACGATGTGGTCGGCGCGCGTCACGTTGATGTGGTCGAGCATGGCCGCCAGGCTGGTGCTCTTGCCCGAGCCCGTGGCGCCGGTGAACAGCACCAGGCCGCGCGGCAGGGCCGCCACCTCCTGGCAGGTCTGGCGCGGCAGGCCCAGGTCGTCGAAGCCCTTGACCACCACCGGGATCACGCGCAGCACGGCCGCCACGCTGCTGCGCTGGTGGAAGGCGTTCACGCGGAAGCGCCCCATGCCCTCCACGCCGA
>JBJTIJ010000242.1:0-5995 GCA_046094945.1 Planctomycetia bacterium
CACCTTCACGCCGCCATCCTCGCCCATGTTGCCGGCCAGCCAGCGGCCGGGCAGGCGAGGGTCGGCCATGAATCCGCTGAGCACGGCCCGCGGGTCAGGGCGGCGCTCCCATAGCTTCTCCGGCAGGGGCTTGCTCTCGCGCACCGCCACCACGGCGGCCTTGAGGTCGCTGCCGCGCGCCATGACGAAGGCGCGGCGCGAGGCCTCGCCCAGCGCGTAGACGGCCACCCGCGTGTCGTTGCCGTCGCGGGCCACCGCGAAGGCAGCGAAGGAGGGCGTCTTGAGGTCAGCGTCGGGACGCACGGCGACCCACGGCTCTTCCGCGCCCTTGGCATCCGCACCCGAGAGGGGCTGGCGGGCGTACACGTCGTAGCCCTGCAGGGCGAGGTAGAGCACGCCCGTCACGGGGTCGATGAGCACGCCCTGCGCGCGCGGCGGGACGTTCTTC
Source organism: Planctomycetia bacterium (assembly GCA_046094945.1). Taxonomy (GTDB): domain Bacteria; phylum Planctomycetota; class PLA2; order PLA2; family JAEUHO01; genus CAXQZU01. The sequence goes on from JBJTIJ010000242.1 coordinate 449, forward strand.
GCATCGACGCGCAGGCCGTTCTTCAGCTCCTGCCAGGTCTTGCCGCCATCGGTGCTGCCCCATGCGCCGCCCGCGACGTCCTTGGGGTCCTTGTCCTTGCCCTTGGGATCCACGTCTCCACGCGGCGCCGGCCGCGTGCCGGCCAGCAGCGTGTCCGAGCTGCGCGCGTCCACCGCCAGGCAGGTGGCCCACAGCGGGCCGGGATCCGCCACCTTGCCGTGCAGGGTCCATGTGCCGCCGCCATCGGGGCTGGAGCGGATCTCCAGCGCACGCTCCAGCACGATCCACAGGCGCCCATCCGGGCCCACCTGCGCATCCACCACGGCGTCCAGCGCATCGCCCGGGCTGAAGACCGACTTCCACGTGGCGCCGTTGTCCGTGCTCTTGAGCAGCTGGCGGCCTGTCGCGTAGAGGTTGCCCAGCGGGTCGGCGCGCAGCCCAGCGACCTGCTGCGGCAGCAGCCCGACCTTCTCCCACTTGTCCGCGCCGCCGGCACTGGCGAAGACCACGCCGTCCTCGGTCACTGCCAACTGCGTGCCGTCCTTGGGAATCACGGCCACGGCGGCCACCGCCAGCGGCACGCTGCCCAGGTTGCCCGGCTGCGCCTTGAAGGTCAGGCCATCGTCCTCGGAGACCATCAGGCCATCGATGTGCGAGAGGCCGTAGACGGTCTTGGGCTCCTTGGGGTGGAAGGCCAGCTCGGTGAGGCCCAGCTCGCCGTTCTTGCGCTGCTCGAAGTCCTTGCCGCGCGCGTCGCTGGAGACGACCACGCCCGCGCCGCGCAGCAGGCCGAAGATGCGCTTGCGCGCGTCGAGGCCCACCCAGATCGCGTCGCCTGCCAGGGCCGGCGCACTGGGCCACTCGGCCCCATCCTTGTCCGACACGAAGATGCCGCGCGCGTCGGCCGCAACGACCGCCTTGCTGCCCTTGATGCCGCCGGCCAGCCAGCGGATGTCCGGGACGCCCTGGCCCAGCGGCGCGTAGTCGAACTTCTTGCCGCGCTCATCGCTGAACCACACGCCGCGGCGCCCGCCCACCACCACCCGCTTGTCGGTGCCGGGCTTGAGCACGATGGGCCAGGCTTCCTGCCCAAGCCGTGTGTCCTTGAGGTTGGACCCCGCGATCTGCGTCCACTTCTGGCCGGAGTCGCTGGACTCGAAGAGGCCGCCATGCCAGTCGCCCTCCGAACGCGTGCCGGCCAGCAGCCGCGCGCCCTTGTCAGGGTCGACCACCACCTCGAAGACCAGCTCGGCGTTCTGCTTGCCGTTGATGCTGTAGGACGTCAGGCCACTCGTGATCGGCGTCCACCCCGCCTCAGGATCCTCGCTGCGGTACACGCGCCCGAGCGCAACGAGGTAGAAGGCCTTGCCCTTGGGATCGAGCGAGATGCGCACGGGATCGCGCGCGCCCGGCAGTGGGCGCACGCCCTTCATCACGCGCGTCCACGTGGTGCCCTTGTCCTTGCTGAGCATGGCACCCTGGCCGTAGACGTTGGCCAGCATCTCGCCCTTCTCGGTGATGCGCAGGCTGTCCATGCTGCGGCCCACGAGGCCCTGCGAGGACGTGCTCCACGCCTCGGCGTCCTCGGCGCGCGTCGCGCGCGGCGCGGCCAGCAGCACGACCAGTGCCAGCAAGGCCAGCCAAGCACACGCGGCGCGCACGCCCGGCGTGCGAGGGTGGCGCGGACGCGTGAGGCGCACGAGCATCCGGGACTCCGGGCACGCTGCTGCAGGGCCAGCCCGTGCCCACCTGGGCACCCGCCGCCGCCTGCCATCACCGGCCGGTCACGAGCATACCAAGGGCCCGCCCGCGGCGCCAGCCTCCTGTGTCGCCCTAACCCATTGCTGCAGAATGACTTGCGGCGGCGGACCCCGCCAAGCGGGTCAGGCCGTCGGCTTGCGCCGCGCCCGCGCGGCCCCCCGGGCCGGCCGCGGCGAGGCCGCCGCCGTGCTGCGCGCGCCACGCCCCGGCGCGGCCACCACCTCGGGCGGCACGGGCAGCGCGTGCGCCAGCACGCCGTCGAGGAAGCGCGCCATGCCGGCGCGCACCTCAGGCGGCGAGAGCACCTCGGCCTCGGCCCCGTAGCGCGCGACATGCGTGTACAGCCAGCGCGGGCGGTCGCGCTGGATGCGGAAGCGGCGCACGATGGCGCCGTGCGGCAGCTCGCGGATGTCGCGGCGGTCGGACTCCTCCCGCACGCGGCCGGCCACGGCGGCCGAGAAGCGCACCTCCACGGCCACGTCGTCCCGGCTCCCGGTCCACATCGCGTCGCGGCGGAAGGCCTCGGTGGTGAAGTCGTCCGGGACCTCGAACTCGACCTCGGGCACCAGCTCGGCCCCGCGCATGCGGTCCACGCGGAAGGGCACGGCACCCGGCGCCGCGCCCGGGCGCAGGTCGCGCGCGATCACGTACCACGAGCCCAGGTGGTCGATGAGCCCGTAGGGCGCCAGCACGCGCGTGCCCACCGCGTCACGGCTGGCGGTGTAGTAGTCCACGCGCACGCCGCAGTTGCGGCGCATGCCCTCCTTGAGGCGCTGGATGGTGTCGGCCACCAGCTCGCTGGGCGGCGTGCCCCCCACCGAGCGGTCGAAGGCCTCGAGCGCCTCGCGCTCGCGCCCCGCCAGCAGCTCGCGCAGCTTGCGCCTCAGCCGCGAGGCGGCATCGCCGAACACGGGGGGGCGGCCGCCCGAGATGCTGCGCAGGGCGAGGTCGATGGCCAGCGCCTCCTGCAGCGTCAGGTGCACCGGGCGCGCCAGGTGCTCGGCGAAGCGGATGCTGACCTGGTCGCCGTGGATGGTGAACACCAGGTAGTTGTGCGGCAGGTAGGGCGGCACGCCGCACAGCGACAGCACCTCGGTGATGTCCTCCCAGATCTCCTGCTCGCGCACGCCGAAGATGCTGGCCAGCTCGGGGATGCGGATCTTCGGGCGCGCCCGGATCAACGGGATCATCGCCAGGCAGCGGCGGATGCGGTCGCGCGCGACGGTGGACATGGGGCGGGATCCTACCGAGACTGGCCGGGGTGGCAACGCGGGGCGCTCACCGCGGCACGAGGGTCACCCACGCCGTGGGCGAGCGCAGCAGCTCGTCGCGCCGGCGCGTGACCTCCCTGGGCGTGAGGGCGAGCAGGGCCTTGACATCGCTGCCCAGCGGTGCTCCTTCCAGCGCCACGTCCAGCAGGTAGTGCGAGGCGGCCTCGGGGCTGTTGAAGGTGCCCAGGTGCCGGCCCAGCGCCTTGCGCCGCGCCCGCTCCACCTCCGCGCGCGAGAAGGGCGCGCGCGCAGCCGCCGCCAGTGCCCGCGCCAGGCGCTTGCGGTAGGCCGGCACGGCGTCCACCTCGGCCGAGAGCAGGCCGAAGGCGTAGCCCTCGCCCACCTCGTAGGCCGCGCCGAAGGAGTCGTCCACGAGCCCCTCGTCGTAGAGCGGGGCCTGCACGCGCCCGCCCTCCCCGAAGAGCAGGTCCAGCGCCAGCGCGGTGGCGACGGCGCGCTTCACGCGGGCAAGGCCGCGGGCGACGGCGGCCTCCTTCCAGCCCAGCAGGGCCCGCGGCCGCTGGATGCTCAGCCGCACCTGCGCGTCGCTGCGCGCCACCCGGCGCGGCTCGGCCACCGGCCGGCGCGCCAGGGCGCGGCCGGGCCGGGGCGCGCGCAGGCGCTCGCCCGCCCGCGCCAGCACGTAGGACGGGTCGACGTCGCCGGCCACCACCACCGTGAGGTTGGCCGGGTGGTAGTAGGCGGCGTGCGTGCGCTCGAGCAGCGCGGGGTCGATGGGCGCGATGGTGCGCGCCGTGCCCGCGATGTCCAGGCGCACGGGGTGGCGCCGGTAGAGCGCCTCCAGCATGCCGAAGTAGCCCCGCCAGCCGGGGTCATCGACGTACATCGCGATCTCCTGGCCGATGATGCCCTTCTCGCGCTCCACCGCCGCCGGGTCGGTGGTGATGCTGGCCATCGTGTCGTAGAGCGTGTCGAGGTTGTCCTCGAAGCGGCTCGAGCAGGAGAACAGGTACGTGGTGTGGTCGAAGGTGGTGTAGGCGTTGGCGCTGGCGCCGCGCGCCGCGTAGAGGTCGAAGACGTCGCCCTCGCGCGTCTGGAACATCTTGTGCTCGAGGAAGTGGGCGATGCCCACGGGCAGGACGGTGCCGTCGGGCAGGTGCGTGTCGATGCTGCCGTAGCGCGTGGTGACGCTGGCATAGGCCTTGGTGAAGCCCGGCATGGGCAGCACCCACACGTCGCTGCCCTGCGCGGTGCGGCCGCGCCAGGCCACGCGCCCCGTGAGCGGCTCCCGCACGCGCGCAAGTCCCGCCCGACCCACTTGCACGGGTACCGCGCTCATCGGCTCCCTCCCTTGCCGGCCGCGGCCGCCCGGGCGGAGCCCAGGAAGAAGACCGTGTCCAGCCGCAGCCGGCGGCCCACGGCACGCACCTCGGCTGGCCGTACGCCCAGCAGCCGGCGCAGCCAGCCTTGCGGCGAGCGCTCGCGGCCCAGCGCCAGCGACTCGTGGTCGAAGCCGATGCGCGCGCCGCGGTTGTCGGCCAGCGAGGCCACACGGTGGGTGGCGGCCTGCTGCAGGCCGCGCAGCGCCTCCGGCTCCAGCACGCCGCGGCCCACCTCGGCGGCCAGCTCGCGCACCAGGCGCACGACACGCGCGCGGTGGCGCGGGTCGATGCCCACCTGCACCACCATCAGCCCCTTGGCCTCGTTCCAGCCCGCGTTGGCGTAGTAGCACAGGCCGTGCGTCTCGCGCACCACCTTGAAGAGGCGCGCGTAGGGCCCGCCGCCCAGCACGCCGGCCAGCGTGTGGGCCGCCGGCGCCAGTGCATGGCCCGCCCCCACCGGCGCGCGGAACACCAGCACCAGCTTGCCCTGCGCCACGCTGTCGGGCTCGGCTCGCTGCAGCGGCCGCGCACGGGCCGCGTGCACGCCCACGGGCGAGGCCAGTGTCCAGGGCCGCGGCGCGCGGCCCGGCCACAGCAGGTGCCGGCGCACGGCCCGCTCGGCCTCGTCCACGCCCACGTCGCCGACCACGTAGATCTCGCCCGGTGCGCGCGCCAGCAGGCCGGCGTGCAGTGCCGCCAGCCGCGGCGGCGTCACGCCCGGCAAGTCCTCCAGCCGTCCCTCGGCGCCCTGCGCGTAGGGCTCGCCGGCACAGGACAGCTCGATCGCCCGGCGCAGGGCGTAGCGCCCCTTGTCGTCGCGCAGCGCCCGCAGCGCGCGCGCGTGGTTGGTGACCTCGGTGGCCACGATGGCCGCGTCCAGTGCGCCGCCTGCGCCGCGCAGCGGTCGTGCCAGCACCTCGCCCAGCATGGCGAGGCCCTCGCCCAGCAGACCGCGTGCGCCGGGCAGGCCGGCCACCGGCCACTCCATGCCGGCCCCCACCACGAGGCGGTCGCCCAGCCGCTCGCTGCCCACGGCCAGCGAGGCGCCGTAGAGGTCGGCCAGCCGCTCGGAAAGCGCGCGCCGCGTGGGGTAAGCCTCGGTGGCCGCCCTGAGCACCGAGCCCCGCACGGCCGTGGCCGTGGTGTCGCCGTCCAGCGGCCGGTGCAGGAAC
>JBJTIJ010000243.1:0-5522 GCA_046094945.1 Planctomycetia bacterium
GGCCAGCCCCACGCGGGCCAGCAGCAGCGGCATCCACCAGTCGCGCGTCTCGCTCCTGCGCGCGCAAGGTACCACCTGCCGGCGCCCCGCGCCCGCGTTCCGCGCGCGGCGTCCAGGCGCTGTGCCCGGGCGCTGTGCCCGGGCGCTGCGGCGGGGCACGCCACGCCCCGCCTCGGCCGCTGCCGGCTCGCGACAGGCCAGCGCAGGCCACGGAGCGCGGGTGGCCCTGCGGCGGGCCGGCGCCGCGCGCAGCCACGCCACGCGGCACGCCACCCCGCATGCCGACACCCTGCATGCCCATCCGGCTGCGCCGCGGCCAGCGGCGCATGGTGGCCTTCGGCTTTGGCGCGTTGCTGTGCCTGTGCGCCGGCGTGCCGGGCATGCCCTTCCCGGGCGCCACGCTGGCCTGGCTCGTGGCGGGCCTTGCCCTGCTGGTGCCGCTGGGCCGCGTGGGACAGGGCCTGCGCACGGGCCTGCTGGGCGGTGCCGTGCTCAGCGTGCTGCTGGCGCTGCTGGCCTGGAAGGGCGTGCTGCCGTCCGGGCTGGCGTGGGTGCTGCTGGCATCGGCCTTCCACCTGGGCGTGCAGGTGATCGCCACGCGCCCCGAGCGCGCGGCCCCGGTGGCGCAAGGGCCCACCGTGGCCGTCTACGGCGGCACCTTCGATCCCTTCCACCGCGGGCACCGCACGCTGGTGGAGGCGGCCGTGCAGGTGGCCGACCGCGTGCTGGTGGTGGTGGCCGGCACGCCGCCGCACAAGCAGCACGACCCGGGGCGCACGGCCTTCCACCACCGCGTGGCCATGACGCGGCTGGGCGTCGAGGGCCTGCCGCGCGTCGAGGTGCTGGAACTGGAGGGCCGGCGCAAGGGGCCCTCGTACACGGTGGACACGCTGGCCGCGCTGGCAAAGTCGTGCCCGCAGGGCACGCGCTTCAAGCTGGTCCTGGGCGCGGATGCCTTCCAGGACTTCCCCACCTGGCACCAGTGGGAGGGCATCCTCGAGCTGGCCACGCTGCTGGTGGCGCCGCGTCCCGGCCACGACCTGGAGACGCCGCCCGAGTTCGAGGGCCGCAACCTGCCGCTGGAGCAGCTGGCCGCGCGCGAGGTGGACGTCTCGTCCTCGGGGCTGCGCGAGGCGCTGGGCCGTGACGGTGACGTGGGCGACCTGCTGGCGCCCTCCGTGCGTGCCTACGTGCGTGACCACCGGCTCTACCAGCCGGGCGGCGCCGGCAGCGGCGAGGTGGAACTGGCCGACCCGCCCTCGCCTGCACCGGGCGGCTAGCGCCCGCGGGAGGCCCTCGGCCTGCGCCTGCCCTGCGCCGTGCCTGTGGGGGCGGCCCCCGCGGGCCCCGTGGTGGCGACCGGCGGGGGCTGGCGTCGCGCGGCAGGCTCCGCTACCATCCGCGGGCCCTCCAGCAGGGGGGCTAGGCTGGCACGGGCCACGGGCCCGGCCCAGGAGGCACCCGCATGCGTCGTCTGGCCCTCATGCTGCTCATCGTCGTCGGGGCGGCCACGCTGGCCGGTTGCACCCTCAACTGGCGCGATCCGCTGCACCCGCAGACCAGCAAGCGCTGAGCCTGCGGGGCCCGCACGGGCGCTCCCGGCGCAGCGGGCTCCTCGTGTCACGGTTGCGTAACCGCCGCGGCGCCGGGCGTCGCGGCGAGGACGCTTGACCCCCGGGGGCGGGCTTGGTATCGATTGGGGCTCTGGCGCAGCCTGCGGGCTGGCCAGGTCCCTCGGGACGACCGACAGCAGGCAGGAGGCGGGCGCCGTGCATGCACGGCCCGGCCACGGAGGTTCGGATGATCAAGCACATCGCTCTCGTCGCCGGCCTGGCCCTCAGCGGCTTGGCCCTCTCCGGCTGCCGCGTCGGCGCCACGGCCCTCGAGGAGGTCGGCGGCAGCACGGCCACGAGCGGCCCTGCCACCAAGACGCAGCTGCTGATGCGCCAGCAGGCGCGCGGCGCGCGCAACATCGAGGAGTTCGTGGACACGTACTTCTGGAACTACGACATCCACGACCCGTACCGCGCGGACTTCAAGGTCCTCGACGGCCGCTTCTGCCGCTAGCGGAGCTGGCCCGCGCCCGCAAGGGCTCGCGGGCCTGCCGCAGCAGCACCTGAGGCGGGCGATGGCGCCCGCCGCCCCCCTGGCGCCTGCGGCATGCCCGCAGGCGTCTTCGTTTCCGGGCGTGCGCGCGGCGCGCCGCACTGCTCCTGCGCGCTGAGCGTTCGCGCTGCCCGCTCGCGCTGCCCGCGTCGTGCTGGAGGGGGTTGCGCGCTGGCGCGGCACGAGCCCTGCGCCCGTCGCCTGCGCGCGTGACGTGCGCGCGCGGCCTGCGGGCCGGATTCTGTGGGGTGCTGGGGGAGGGTGCGGGCAGGCTCGGGGCATGTTCCGGGTCGGCACCGTGCCCTGGCTCAACGCGGTCCCGCTGCTGGCGGGACTGGCCGAGCACGTGGACCTCACGCAGGGCACGCCGGCCGAGCTGGCCCCGCGCCTGGCGCGCGGCGAGCTCGACGCGGCCCTGCTGCCCGTGGCCGAGGCCGCGCGCGGCGTGGGCGAGGGCTGGCTGGGCCGGCACGGCATCGCCTGCGAGGGGCCCGTGGCCAGCGTGCTGCTGTTCCTGCGCCGGCCGCTGGCCGAGGGGCGTGACGTGGCCCTGGATCCCTCCAGCCGCACCTCGGCGGCCCTGGCCCGCCACCTGGTGGCCAGCGAGACGGCGGGGCAGGCGCGCTGCCGCCTCGCCAGTCGCCCGGGCCCTGACCCCGAGCAGGAGCAGGCCGATGCCGTGCTCGTGATCGGCGACCCGGCGCGCGAGGCGGCCCGGCGCTGGCGCGGGCCCGTGGTCGACCTGGGCGAGGCGTGGAGCGCGCGCACGGGCCTGCCCTTCGTGTTCGCCCGCTGGCGCGCGCGGGCCGGGCTGGCGCCCGCCCAGCGCGAGGCGCTGGCGGCCGAGCTGGACGCGGCCGCCGACCGCGGCCTGCCGCAGCGCGCCGCGCTGGCGCGCGCATGGGCAGAGGCCCGCGGCGGGGACGCGCGCAGCGCGGTGGAGTACGTGCAGCGCTTCGTGCGCTACCGTATCGGGCCCCGCGAGGAGGAGGCGCTGGCGCGCTTCCAGGCCCTCGTGCGGGCAGACGACGCCCTGGCCGGCCCGCCCGGCGCACACGGCCAGCCGGCCGGGAGGTAGGCCATGCTCGACCTCGCCTGGATCCGCGAGCACGTCGACGAGGTGCGCCGCGGCGCCGAGCGCAAGCACCTGCCCTGCCCCGTGGACGAGCTGCTGGCGGTGGATGCCGAGCGCCGTGCGCTGGTCAAGCAGGCCGAGGACGCGCGCGCCGAGCAGAACGCGCTGGGCCAGCAGGTGCGCACCCTGGCCGGTGCGGCCAAGGAGCAGGCCCTCGAGCGCCTGAAGTTCCTCAAGGCGCGCGTGCAGGAGCACCAGGAGCGGCTGGCCCCGCTGGAGCGCCAGCTCGAGGCGCTGCTGCTGCAGGTGCCCAACCCGCCGGACGCCGAGGTGCCGGAGGGCAAGGACGACCGCAGCAACGTGGAGGTGCGCCGCAGCGCCGAGCCGCCCACGCTGGCCTTCGCCGCGCGCGACCACCTCGAGCTGATGGCACGCCACGACATGCTCGACGTCGAGCGCGCGGGCCGGCTGGCCGGCAGCCGCTCCTACGTGCTCAAGGGCGACGCGGTGCTGCTCGAGCAGGCCGTGCTGCGCCTGGCGCTGGACCTGATCGTGGCCCGCGGCTACGTGCCGCTGTCGGTGCCGGTGGTGGTCAAGGAGTGGGCCCTGCGCGGCACGGCCTACTTCCCCGGGGCCGAGGAGCAGACCTACAAGATCGCCAACCCCACGGCCGAGGACGACTCCTCGTGGCTGGTGGGCACCAGCGAGGTGAGCGTCACGGCCCTGCACGGCGGCGAGATCCTCGACCGCACGCGCCTGCCGCTGCGCTACGCCGGCATCTCGCCCTGCTTCCGGCGCGAGGCGGGCACCTACGGCAAGGACACGCGCGGCATCTACCGCGTGCACCAGTTCCAGAAGGTGGAGCAGGTGGTGGTGTGCGCGGCCGGCGAGGCCGAGAGCCGGGCCCACCACATGGACATCGTGGCCAACGCCGAGGCCGTGCTGCAGGCGCTCGAGCTGCCCTACCGCATCGTGGCCACGGCCGCGGGCGACATCGGGCGCGCTGCCACCATGAAGTACGACATCGAGGCCTGGATGCCCAGCCGCCAGGGCTGGGGCGAGACGCACACCGCCAGCCGCTTCCGCGACTACCAGGCCCGCCGCCTGGACCTGCGCTACCGCGACAGCGAGGGCAAGGTGCGCCACTGCTGGACGCTCAACAACACGGTGGTGGCCTCGCCGCGCATCCTGATCCCGCTGCTGGAGGTGCACCAGCAGGCCGACGGCTCGATCCGCCTGCCGGCCGCGCTGCGGCCCTACATGGGCGGCCGCGAGGCCCTCACGCCGCGCTAGGCGGCCTCAGCGCATCGCCGCGTTGCCGTCGGGGGGCGCGCTGGCGCCGGCGGGCCAGTCCACGGCCATCGCGTTGCCCGGCTTGAGCAGGAAGATGCGCACCACCTTCTCGGGCTCGGGCTCGCGGCGCGGGTCGTCGGCGTCCTCGACATCGAAGGTCAGCTGCAGGATGAGGGCGTAGGGCACGCGCTTCTTCACGCGCGAGTCCCACTCCTCCTGGCCCTTGGTGTCCTGCGTCTCGCCGGGGCGGTCGAAGAAGGTCCAGGACAGCTCGCGGATGCGGTCGTAGACGAGCGTGTAGGAGCCCCCGTTGACGGGATCGTCGTCCACGTAGGGGTCCTCGCGCCGCCACAGCTCGAGGTGCCGGCCGGTCTCGGACTGGCGCAGGGCGTAGCCCACCTCGCACAGCTGGGCCTGCGGGGCATCCTCCGAGCGGTTCTCCTCGTCCAGCGGCACGGTGCGGCCGGGGCGGGCCGTGATGAAGTCGATGCGGTCGGCATCGCGCCCGCCCACCTGCGTGGAGCGGCCCAGGAAGCCGGCGTTGCCGGTCAGGCCGCCGAACCACAGGTAGCGCAGGTCCTTGACCACCTGCGAGATGACGGCGTTGGAGACCTTGGGCCGGCGCAGCTGCTCCAGCACGATGTCGCGGCCGCGCACCGTGGCCGTCATGTTCGTGAGGGTCATGGCCACGAGCGCGCCCAGGATGGCCAGGCTCACCATGATCTCCAGCAGCGTGAAGCCGTGGGAGGCCGGGCGGGGCCTCATCGCGTGCTCCCCTTGCTGCCGGCCTTCTCGTCCTTGGCCTGCGGGGGCATCAGCGTCTGCAGCACGATCAGCGGCTCCTCCTCGGCATCCTCGTGCCAGATGGTGAGCGTGAGCTCCATGAGCTCCACCGAGCTGTCCTCGCCCTCCTGCGTGCTGCTGCCCGTGCCGCTGCCGGTGCCGCCGGAGCCGGTGCTCCCGCGGCCCGTGCCGCTGCGGCTGCTGCCCCCCGAGCGGCTGCCGGTGCCCGCGATGGGCTCGGCCCCGTCGCCGGAGGGCTCGCCGG
>JBJTIJ010000244.1:0-5098 GCA_046094945.1 Planctomycetia bacterium
TGCCTGACCCACTTTCACCACCCAGCCCATCCAAGCCCCACTCCCTCCCGAACCCTCGCAAGGTTCGCGCCATCTCTCCATACAGGGCATCCACGAGCCGCATCGTCCACTCCGCCACGGCCCCCGCATACGCCTGTTCTGCGCACATGCGCGCACCATGCCGCGCACATGCCCGCGCCGCGGCAGAGAGCGACAATCCCAGCGCTGCCGCAATCTCCGCCTGCGTCCACCCCGCCAGCACGCGCAGCATCCCCGCACGCATGGCCACGCGCCCAGCCTCCTCGACTCCCGTCGGGGCCGGCGCCTGCAGAACCACGTCTCCGGGCACGACCAAACTGGCCTCGCATCGCCCCTCTTCCCGGACCAGCTCATCCTGCAACCATGCGCGCATGGCCTCGCTGCCCAAGTGCGCGAGCGCACCCACCTGCAGCGGGCGTTGCATGCCCTGGCGCAGCGCCCGGCGCACGATCTCCCGCGCGTTCGCACGACCGGCATGTCGCCAGATCGATCCATAGGCCTCCGGTGTCCACACGTGCGTGCCTGCAAGGCGCATCGCTAGCCGCTCGAGCAGGTCGCGCGACAGCCAAGGCATGTCGGCCTGCCCTGCATAGATGCGCGCCGAGCCGAAGGGGTAGGCGATGGGCTCGGAGCACATGCCCGCCTCGACTGGATTCCAGTCGATGTAATCGACGGTCATGACGAGGTCGACAGGATCGCGCACCTCGCGCGCGAAGTACCGGCCACGAAACACGTGCCCACCCCGCTCGCGGGTGCGGTTGTAGTGCCGTGCGTACTTGTCCTGCACGGCCTGCATGTCGGCCGCGAGGTTGCCGTCGCGCGTCTCCACGAGCATGTGGAAATGGGTCGTGAGCACCGACAGGGCAAGCACTTGAAGGGACTGGCGTCCGCTCACCCATGCGAGCAGGGACTGCCAGCGCTGGACATCGGCCTCGCCCTCGAAGAGCGGCGCGTGCGCCTGCGCACGATTGATGACGTGGTACAAGCCGCCCGGACGGATCTTGCGCAGGGGGCGCGGCATGGGACCTCCCGCCCATACGCCGCTTGATGCCGCCCGAGGCCACCCGGCCCGCGAGGCAACTCACGCAGGGGGATGGGCGCGGTGGAAGTGGGTCAGGCACCCGCTACCCAGCGAGCCAGGCAGGCGCGGTCACGCGGGCAGCCAACGGGCTCTTAGCGCGGCTGGCGTCCGGTGCGGACTGGCTGGGCGCCTGGCCGGCGACGCCGTGGAGGCAGCGAGGCCTGCGTGAGCCGGAGCTGCCGACGCAGTCGCGGGCCCGCAAGTAGATGGATGGACGGGGCGCTGCGTCGCAGTGGTGAAAGTGGGTCAGGCACCCGTTATCCGGGCACCCATGCGCCCGGGGGCGGGGCTAGGAGGGGTTGCGCAGCAGCACGGCGATGCCCTGGCCGCCGCCGATGCAGGCGGAGGCGATGCCGTGGCGGGCCTTGCGGTCGCGCAGCGTGCGGGCCAGCGTGTAGATCAGGCGCGTGCCGGTGGCCCCCAGCGGGTGGCCGATGGCGATGGCGCCGCCGTTGACGTTGCACTTGGCGCGGTCGAGGCCCAGCTCCTTCTCGCAGCCCAGGTACTGGGCGGCGAAGGCCTCGTTGATCTCGAAGAAGTCGATGTCGCTCACCTTGACGCCGGCGCGCGCGCACACGCCGCGGATGGCCGGCGCGGGGCCCATGCCCATGATGCGCGGGGCCACGCCCTCGATGTGCCAGTCGACGATCTCGGCCAGGATGGGCCAGCCGTGGGCCTTGGCCTCGCTGCGCGTGCTGACGACCACGGCAGCGGCGCCGTCCACGATGCCCGAGGCGTTGCCCGCCGTGACCGTGCCCTCCTTGCCGAAGGCCGGGCGCAGGCCCGCGAGGGCCTCCAGCGTGGTCTCGGGCTTGATGTGGTCGTCGCGCAGCACGTCCACCTCGGTGCGGCCCTTCTTCACCTTGATGGGCACGATCTCCTCGTCGAACCAGCCCGACTTGACGGCCGCGGCGCCCAGCTGGTGGCTGCGCAGCGCGTACTCGTCCTGGGCCTGGCGCGAGATGCCGTAGTCCTTGGCCACGTTCTCGGCCGTCTGGGCCATGAAGAAGCCGCAGAAGGGGTCCATCAGGGCCGTGAACAGCGAGTCCTCGGCCTTGATCTCCATGCCCAGGCGGTAGCCCTCCCGCGCGCCGCGGATCACGTGGGGCGCCTGCGACATGTTCTCCATGCCGCCGCACAGGGTGGTCTTGGCACGGCCCAGCAGGATCTGCTCGGCGCCCGTCACCACGCTCTGCAGGCCCGAGCCGCAGATGCGGTTGACGGTCAGCCCCGGCACGCGCTCGGGCACGCCGGCCTTGAGGCCCACGTGGCGCGCGCCGTAGAGCGCGTCGGCGCTGGTCTGCTCGGCGTTGCCGAAGATGACGTGGTCGACCTTCTCGGGCGCGACCTGGCCGCGGGCGAGCGCTGCCTTGGCGGCGATGGCGCCCAGCTCGATGGCGGAGAGGTCCTTGAACAGGCCGTAGCCCGGCGTGCCGCTGTACTCGGTCATCGCCGTGCGCGCGCCGCTGACGATCACCAGGGGGTCGTTGCCAGCCATCGGGGCCTCCTCGCCGCGCGGGGCGGCGCCTGGGGGTGCGGGATGTGGGATGCGGGGATGCGGGGCAGGCGGGCGCCGCGGCGCCTCACTCGCCCTTGAACGTGGCCTTGCGCTTCTCGAGGAAGGCGCCCAGGCCCTCACGCATGTCCTGCGTGCTGCTGATGATGCCGAAGAGGTCGCACTCGATGCGCAGGCCCTCCTCCAGCGAGGTCTCGGTGCCGCGCTGCACGGCCTCCATGGCCATGGCCAGGGCCAGCGGGCCGCGCGTGAGGATGGCCTTGGCCAGCTCCTCGGTCTTGGCGCGCAGCTCGGCGGCGGGCGCCACGCGGTTGACCAGGCCCCAGCGCTCGGCCGTGGCCGCGTCGATGGGGTTGCCCGTCAGGATCATCTCCAGCGCCCGGCCGCGGCCGATGATGCGCGGCAGGCGCTGCGTGCCGCCGTAGCCGGGGATGATCGACAGCGAGACCTCCGGCAGGCCCACCTTGGTGCCCTCGGCCATCGTGCGCAGCGTGCAGGCCAGCGCCAGCTCCAGGCCGCCGCCGAAGGCGTAGCCGTTGAACATCGCGATCACCGGCTTGCCCAGCTGCTCGATGCGCGCCAGGATGGCCTGGCCGCGCAGCGACTTCTCCTTGCCGCCGCGCACCGTCTGCTTGGCCAGCTCGGCGATGTCGGCGCCGGCCACGAAGGCCTTCTCGCCGGCGCCGGTGAGGATCACCACGCCGCAGGCCGGGTCGGCCTTGGCGTGCGCGAAGGCCGCGTCGATGTCGGCCATCACCGCGTCGTTGAGCGCGTTGAGCTTGTCGGGCCGGTTGACCGTGATGGTGCCGATGCGCTCGGCGCAGGCATAGGTGGCGAAGGTCCAGCTGCTCATGGCGTCAGCCTCCGGTGCGGGTTGGGCGCGCTACTTGGCGGCCGGCTGGCGGTAGTCGTAGAAGCCCCACTTCGTCTTGCGGCCGTGGCGGCCGGCGGCCACCAGGCGGCGCAGCATCGTGGGCGCGGAGTAGCGGTACTCCTTGAACTCGTCGAACATGATGTCGGCGATGAACAGGGTGGTGTCCAGGCCCACGAAGTCGAGCAGCTCCAGCGGGCCCATCGGGTAGCCGCAGCCCAGCTTCATGCCCGTGTCGATGTCTTCCTTCGTGGCCACGCCCGACTCCAGCGCGCGGATGGCGTCGAGCAGGTAGGGCACCAGCAGCAGGTTCACCACGAAGCCGGGGGTGTCCTTGGCGCGCACCACCGTCTTGCCCACCTGCTTGCCGAAGGCACAGGCCGTCTCGAAGACCTCCTCGGAGGTCTCCAGCGTGCGCACCACCTCGACCAGCTTCATGAGCGGCACGGGGTTGAAGAAGTGCAGGCCCACGAAGCGCGAGCGGCGCGCGTCCTTGGTGGCCACCGCCATGTCGCCCACGGCCAGCGAGGAGGTGTTGCTGCCGAAGATCGTGTGCGCCGGGCACACCTTGTCGAGCTCGGCGAAGAGCTCGCGCTTGGCCTTCATGTTCTCGGTGATGGCCTCGACCACGAGGTCGCAGTCCTTGAGGTCGGCCACCTGCGTGGTCCACGAGATGCGGCCCAGGATGGCGGCCTTCTCGTCGGCCGTGAGCTTGCCCTTCTCGACGGCCGTCGAGAGGAAGCGCTCCACCTTGGCCTTGCCGCCCTCGAGGCCCTTCTGGTCCACCTCGCGCACCCACACCTTCATGCCCGCCTGGGCCGAGATCTGGGCGATGCCGGAGCCCATCAGGCCGCAACCCACCACGCCGACGGTCTTGATCGTCATGTCGAAGCTCCCGGGGAGGCCTCGCGGCCCGGCCCCGGCCCCGGGCCGCGGCCGGCCGGCGGCCGGAGCGCGGATGGTAGGGGTCGGGCCGGGCCTGCCCAAGGGGTGACCCAGCACGGGGTGACCGAGGGGGTGGAACCGCGTGGCCCGCGCACCCCCGGCGGCCCCGCAGGGCGTCGCGCGGCACCCGGGCCCAGCGCGCCCGGCGCGCCCGGCACGCCGCCCGGTCTCAGCGCAGCGTCTCGCGCGCCCGGTCCTCGAACTCGCGGCGCGAGAGGTCGGCGAAGCGCCGGCCGCTGCGCTTGAGCGTCTCGCCCATGCGGATCACGAGGTCCTGCATGCGCTCGTGCGTCTCGGCGCTGCCGCCGACGAGCAGGAAGTCGTCGCCGCGCGTGGTGCGCGAGTGGCCGTCGGTGTTGTCCAGCCCGACGCCGAGCACGCCGCCCTTGCCGGCGCGGCGCTTGCGCGCCGGCTTGCCCGTCGTCTTGCGCGGCTTGCGCGGGCTGGGCTCGCGGGGATCGAGCGGCTTCATGCGCGGGAGACTAGCAGGTTGCCCACGGCGCGTCAGCCCCGCGCCGATGCGTACAGATGCGTACGCTGCGCGTGCCAAGCGCGCGGCCTGCGGCGTTCGCGCCTTGTTGCCGGTAGCAGCGCACGAACACGGCGCGAGCCCGTCGGCTGCCGCGCGACGCCGCGGGCTGGCGGCCTTGCGCGCGCGGGCCCCGCC
>JBJTIJ010000245.1:0-9067 GCA_046094945.1 Planctomycetia bacterium
CCCCGCGCGGCGCTGTGGTCCGCCGCGGGCCCCGCGCGCGTGCGCCGCGCCACCTTCACGCAGCCGCTGCCCGGCGCCACCCCCCCCTCCCTCACGCGCGAGCACCCGCCCGGCGCCGCCCGCCCGCGCTACACGCCCGACGGGCGAGCCCTTGCCTACGGCATGTCCCACGACCCGGACTTCTACGCCGACCGCCAGCGCCTGATGCGCTGGGTGCGCGCCACGGGCACGCACGAGCCCTGGCTGGCAGGCTGGGACCGCAGCCCGGCCGACTGGAGGCTGGAGGCCGACGGCGGCGTGCTGCTGGTGGCCGAGCACGAGGGACGCCAGGCCCTGTTCCGCCTCGCGCCGGGCGCCAGCGAGCCCGCGGTGCTGTGGGCCGGGGGCTGGGCCCAGGGGCCCGCGCGCCTCGCCGACGGGCGCATCGTGCTCGTGCACCAGACGCTCTCCGAGCCGCCCGAGGGGGCGCTGCTGCCCGCCGCCGGCGGCCGGCCCACGCGCCTGACGCGCTTCGCCGCCGAGGCGCTGCACGGCGTGGCGCTGGGCGCCGTGGAGGAGCTGCACTTCGAGGGCAGCCACGGCGCCACGGTGCAGATGTTCGTGATCCACCCGCCGCCGCTGCCGGGCGCGCCCGCCGGGCCGCGCCCGCTGCTGCAGGTGGTGCACGGCGGCCCCCACGGCGTCTCGGGCGATGCCTTCGGCTTCCGCTGGAACGCCCACCTCTTCGCCGCGCCCGGCTACGTGGTGGCGATGGTGAACTTCCAGGGCAGCACGGGCTGGGGGCAGGACTTCGCCCAGCGCATCCAGGGCGCGTGGGGCGAGCGCCCGCTGGGCGACGTGCTGCGCGGCACCGACGCGATGGTGGCCACCGGCCTCGTGGACCCGGCGCGCATGGCGCTGGCCGGCGGCTCCTACGGCGGCTACATGGCCGCGTGGGTGGCGGCGCACACCGACCGCTTCCGCTGCATCATCAACCACGCCGGCGTCTACGACCTGCTGGCGCACTGGTCGTGCGACGTGACGCAGGGCCGCCACCGCTCGCTGGGCGGCCACCCGTGGGACGGGCTGGAGGCCATCGACCGCTGGAACCCGGCCCGCTTCACGCAGGGCATGCGCACGCCCATGCTCGTGATCCACGGCGAGAAGGACTACCGCGTGCCCGAGACGCAGGGCCTGGCCTGCTACAACGTGCTCAAGGCCAAGGGCGTGCCGGCGCGCCTCGTCTACTTCCCCGACGAGGGCCACTGGGTGCTCAAGCCCCAGAACTCGCTGCTCTGGTACCGCGAGGTGCACGCCTGGCTGGCACGCTGGCTGGGGGCTGCGCCCCCCGGCGCCACGGCCTGAGCCCAGGCCCGCAGGCGCTCAGCGCGGGCGGCGCACCTCGAGGCGGTGCAGCGTGGGGCCGGCGTGCGGCACGGGCGTGCCGGCGTCCTGCGCCTTGCGCGCGAGGTCCATCACCGCCGAGTCGACGCTGTCGTAGCAGGCGAAGAGCGACTCGAGGTTGGTCACCGCCAGGATGTTGCGGATGGCCTGCTGGAGGCGGGCCAGGCCCAGCTGGCCGCCGCGGTTGACCAGCGTGGCGCGCGTCTTGATCAGGTAGCCCAGCGCCGAGGAGTTCATGAAGGGCAGCGTGCCCAGGTCGATCACGATGCGCGTGTGGCCGTCGGCCATCAGGCCGTCCACGGCCTGGATCAGCAGCGGGAAGTCGGCAATCCCGCCCTTGAGCTCGACGACGGCGATGTCCATGGGCCCGGGATGGTACGCGCCCGGCCACGGGGGCGCACGGCCGCGCCGGGAGCGCCCAGCCGAGGACGGCCCCACACACTGGCCACGGCCCGCCCACGGCCCCACCCACGGCCCGCCTGCGTGCCCCGCGGCCGGCCTAGGCCCGCCGGGGCCCTGCCCCCGGCGCGCCCAGCCGGGTAGAGGCCTCCTCCAGCGCCCAGGCCACGCGCAGCAGCAGCGCCGAGGGGGCCTCCTCGTGCGTGGTGAGCAGCGCGTGCACCCCCTCGTCGGCGGCCAGCGGCTCGGCGGTGCGCAGCTGGGCCTCGTAGACCTCCACGTCGGCATCGCTGGCGTCGTCGCCGCGCGCCGTGCGCTGGCGCAGGCGCTCGCGCACCACCTCGGGCGGCACCTGGATGTCCACCAGCACCAGCGGCACGCCGGCGGCCTGCGCGGCCTGCTCCACCTCGCGCCGGGCGCGCAGCAGCAGGTAGGTGGCGTCCAGCACCGCGTGGCGCCCGCCGGCCACCGCCGCGAGGCCGCGGCGCAGCACCTCGGCGTAGGTGCGCGCGCCGGCCTCGGGCCCGTAGACCTGCTTGCGCGCCTCGGCATCGGGCCGGTCCAGCGGCGCCAGGCCGAAGAGCTGCTTGCGGATCACGTCGCTGCGCACCACCTCGGCGTCCAGCCACGGCCCCAGCACGTTGCCGATCACGCTCTTGCCGCTGCCGCTGGGCCCGCGCAGCAGCACCAGCCCCGGCGCGGCCTGGCCGCGGCGCGCCAGCGTCAGCGCCAGCGCGAAGAAGCCGCGCGCGCGCTCCACGGCGCGCTCGCGCTGGGCCGCCGGCACCTCGGCCTCCAGCGCCGTGGTGGCCTCCACCTTGGCGCGCACGTGCGCGCGGTAGGCGGCGTAGTGCCACAGCAGCGGCCGCTCGGCGGGCGTCACGCCGTAGCCGTCGAGCAGGGCCTCGGCCAGCGCGGGCTGCCCGCGCGTGAGCAGGTCCATCACGAGGAAGGCCAGGTCGCTGAGCGGGTCGATGTGCCGCAGGCGCGTGGTGAACTCCACCGTGTCGATCACCGCCACGGCCTCGGCGCCGGCGCCGGGCTCGCCCACCAGCACGTGCTCCAGGCGCAGGTCGCCGTGTCCGTCCACGCAGCTGCCCGCCGCGAGCCGCTCGCGGATGCGCCCGCGCAGGCGCAGGAAGCCGGCCGTGAGGCGCCGCTCCAGCAGCCGGTGCAGCGCATGCGGCCACAGCTGCGGCACGAAGCCGCGCGTGGCGCGCATGTTCTGGGCCAGCACGCCGGCGTGCAGGCGCGGCGTGAGCGTGGCCCGCGCGGCCGCCTCCAGCGGGTGGGCCGCGTGGAAGGCGCGCAGGCGCCGGCCCACGGCCTGCAGCAGGCCCGGCGTGGCGCGCCCCTCCACCACCTGCCGCTCCAGCGTGTGGGCCGGGTCGAAGCGGCGCATGAGCACGCCGTGCTCGAGGGCCGGGCCCGCGCCCGGCTCGCCCACCACCAGCCGGCCGTGCCGCTCCACCAGCGGCCGCACGCCCAGGTAGAGCCCCGGGGCCAGCCGGCGGTTGAGGCGCACCTCTTCCTCGCACCAGTGCAGGCGCGCCTGCGGCGTGGCGTAGTCCACCAGCCCCCACAGCGCCACGGGCTTCTTCACCTTCAGCGCGTGGTGCGCGGTGAGGAACACCACGCTGATGTGCGTCTGCACCACCTCGACGCGCCGCTGCGCCGCGGGCACGCCCGCCCAGCACGCCTCGGGGTGCGCGGCGGGGTCGGAGAGCTCGCGCAGCAGGCGGTCGAGGTCGCTCACGGCCGGATGCTACCCCGTGCGGCCGCGCGACGCGCCGCCGGCCCGCGGTGGTACACCACGGCCATGGCCCGCCGCACGCCTGCCCGCAGCACCCCTGCCCGCCGCACGCCTGCACGCAGCACCCCTGCGCGCGGCACCCCTGCGCGCGGCACCGCTGCGCGCGGCAATCCTGGACAGCGCGGCGCACGGCCCGTCCTGCTGGTGACTGCCGGGCCCACGCGCGAGCACCTCGACGACGTGCGCGTCCTCTCCAACGGCGCCACGGGCCGGCAGGGCATCCTGCTGGCCCGGGCGGCGCTGCGCCGCGGCTGGCAGGTGCGGCTGGTGCTGGGCCCCACCGGGCTGGCCGCGCCGCGGGGCGTGGCGCTCACGCGCGTGACGTCGGCGGCCGAGATGCTGGCCGCTGCGCGCGTGGCGGCGCGCGGCGCCGACCTCGTCATCTTCAGTGCCGCGCCCGCCGACTGGCGCCCGCGCCGGCGCCTGCGCGGCAAGCCGCCCAAGGGCCGTGGGCCCGCGCGGCTGGACCTCGTGCCCACGCCGGACATCGCCGCCACGCTGGGCCGCACCAAGGGCCGGCGCGTGCACGTGGGCTTCGCGCTGGAGGCAGGCATGGAGTCGCTGCCGCGCGCGCTGGGCAAGCTGGTGCGCAAGCGCTTCGACGCGCTGCTGCTCAACACGCCCGAGAACCTCGGCCCGGGCGGCGGGCTGGCGCTGTGGATCGAGCCGCAGCGGCTGGGCCTCCACCTGCCGGTGGCCGACCTCGAGCCGCTGCCCACCGAGTCCAAGGCGCGCCTGGCGCGCGCGCTGCTGGCGCGGGCCGAGGCCCTGTGCGCACGCGCGCGGCTGGGGCCGCGCAGCCGGATCCAGGCCACGGGCCCGGAAGCCGGGCCGGCAAGCCGGTCCTAGAAGCCCGTCCTAGAAGCCTGTGCCGCCGATCTTGGTGCCGGGGCTGGCCGTGCCCACGGCCCCCGTCAGCGTGTCGTGCAGCGCGTAGGTGGAGCCGGCGGCCGGCACCGGCTGCGCGCTGCCGTCGGTGGCTGCGTTGCGGCTGCGGCCGGTGGCCACGGCCGAGGTCACGTAGTCGACCTGCGCGATGACGGTGGCGCCCGGCGTGCGCAGCACGATCGACTCGCTGCCGCTGTTGTTCAGGCCCAGGTCGCCGGTCGTGGCGGCCTGCGCGTGGCCCGAGGCGTGGGCCGGCGGGAAGAACATGGGCCAGCCGCCGCCGAAGACCACCAGCGAGCCGCCGGCGGGGATGGTCGTGGGGTTGGGGAACACGTGACGCGCCCCCGTGGCGTCGGCCAGCACCCAGCCCGTGATGTCCACGGCCACGCTGCGGCGGTTGACCAGCTCGACGAACTCGTCGCTGGAGGTGCTGGGCGTGCCGTCGCGGTTGGCGTCCAGCGTGCCCGGATCGGCGAGGAACTCGTTGATGACCAGGTCGCCGGCGGGCACGCTGTCCTGCACATAGAAGCCCAGCGCCGACACGCTGCTGCCGCCCTGCGTGAGCACCATGGCCCACTCCATGCTGCCGGCCAGGCCCGTGGGCACCTGCACGCGCACGCGCGTGGCGTCTACCACCGTCACGCCCGGGCAGGCGATGCCGCCCAGCGTCACGCTGGGACTGGCCAGCGGGGGGAAGTCGCGCACGGTGAGCTGCACGATGGTGCCGGCCTGCCCCACCGCGGGCACGCACGCCATCGACGGCGGCGTGGGCGGCGAGGCCAGGTAGGTGAAGCCCCCGGCGAGGTCGGCCAGCCCCGAGCCGCTGATGATGCCCGCGGGCACCGTGCCCACCGCGTCGCCCGGCGGCACGATCACCTGGATGAGCGTGTCGCTCACGGGCGTCACCGGCACCACGCGGCTGCCGATGCGCACCAGCACGGGCGGGTTGGTGCTCTCGAAGCCCGTGCCGCTGATCGTCACCTGCGCGCCGCCGCGCACGTCGGCCGCCGCCGGCAGCACCTGCACCACGGCCAGCGTGGGCCCCGGCGGAGGCTCGCTGGGCGCCTCGAGGGCCGCGCCGCCCCCGCCGCCACAGCCCGCGAGCGACAGGCCCGCACCGAGCGCGGGCAGCAGGGCGAAGAGTGAGCGAGCAGCGTGCAAGCGCATGGTCCGTCTCCAGGCGAGGCGCGCGCAGGCTAGCCGTGGGGTCTCCCAGCGCGCAAGCCGCCTCCCGCCGCCGCGGGGCCTGTGCGGCGCCTTCTTGCCGGGCCCTCGCGCGGGCTTCATGGGGCCTTCACGGGCCGGCCGGCAGCGGCCCCTCCGGGCCTTGAGGCGCGCGCAGCCCCGCGGGCCGGCGCCGGCGGGAGCCTAGAGGAACGTCACGTCCTGGCCGCGCTTGCCGTCCTTCACCTCGACGCCCAGCGCGCGCGAGGCGCCCAGGCCCAGGCCGAGCACCTCGTCGGCCAGCGCCAGCAGCCCGAGCGCCGAGGCGGCATCCTGCGGCGCCAGCGTGCCGGCGCCCAGCGCGCGCTGCGCGGCGGCCAGCAGCTCGTGCACGGCCGCCATCGCCGCGCTGGTCTCCAGGTCGTTGTCCATCGCGGCGCGGAAGGCCTGCTCGAAGGGCGCGGCGAAGGTGCTGGGCGCCGCGCCGGCGGCGTGCGCGGCCAGGCGCGCCTGCGCCTCGTCCACGTTGCGCAGCGTCTTGAGCGCGGCCTCCAGCGCCGTGAGCGAGAAGTCGATGGGCTTGCGGTAGTGGCCCGTGGCGGCCAGGTAGCGGAAGCCGCGCGGCGCCGAGGGCCCGGCGCGCGCGACGAGGTCGGCCAGCGTGTAGAAGTTGCCCTTGCTCTTGGACATCTTGGCGCCGTCCACCAGCAGGAAGCGGCGGTGCAGCCACATGCGCACGAAGGGCCGCTTGCCGGTGGCGCCCTCGCTCTGCGCGATCTCGTTCTGGTGGTGCGGGAAGAGCAGGTCCTCGCCGCCCAGGTGCAGGTCGATCTGCTCGCCCAGCAGCGCGCGGATCATGGCCGAGCACTCCAGGTGCCAGCCGGGCCGGCCCTTCACGCCCACGCGCTGGCCGTCGATGCTGAAGGTGGCCTCCCACGCCACGGCCCCGTCGCCGGGCACCCAGGCCTTCCAGAGCGCGAAGTCGCTGGCGTCGGCCTTCTCGAAGTCCTCGCTCTGCACGCGCCCGCTGGCGCCCGTGCGCAGCTGCTGGGCCGAGAGGTTGGCCAGCTCGCCGTAGGTGGGGAAGGCCGCGATGCGGAAGTAGAGCGAGCCGTCCTGCCCGCGGTAGGCCAGGCCGCGGTCGAGCAGCTGCTGCACCAGCGCCACCATGTCGGGCACGTGCTCGGTGGCGTGCGGCCTGAGGTCGGCGGGCCGGATGCCCAGCGCCGCGAGGCCCGTCACGTAGGCGTCCTCCCAGCGGCGCGTGAAGGTGGCGAGGTCCTCGCCCGTGGCGGCCATGCCCGCGATGATCTTGTCGTCCACGTCCGTGATGTTGCTGGCGTAGGTGACCTGCCAGCCGCAGGCGCGCAGCCAGCGCACGACCACGTCGAAGAAGATGAAGGCAGACCAGTTGCCGATGTGCACGTGGCTGTAGACGGTGGGCCCGCAGCCGTAGACGGTCACGCGCGGGGGCTGCGCCGGCACGAAGGGCTCGAGCCGGCGCGTGAGCGAGTTGTGCAGCTGCAGGGCCATGGGCGCGCCTAGGCCCCCGCCGCCCAGTCGCGGTCCGTGGGCGGCGCGATCTCGGGCAGCGGCACGGCGGCGCGGCCCAGGGCCTGGCGCAGCGCGGCCTGCACGGCCACCAGCGCGTACTGCAGCTTCTCGCGTGCGTCGTCGGGCTTGCCGGGGCCGCCCAGGCGCGCGTAGAGCGGCTCGAGCGTGCCCATGGCCAGCGGGTCCAGCGCCAGCAGCGCCTCGGCCGGCTGCCCGCGCGCCCAGTCCAGCACGAGGTCCACGCCCACGTACATGGCCGGGTTGCACAGGCCGCACGAGGCGCGCAGGTCGCTCACGCGGCCCTGCTCCACCAGCACCTGCACCTCGAGGATGTTCTTGCCGCCGCCGCGGCAGCCCTCCACCGTGCTCATGCCGTGGGCGGCGACGCCCAGCGGGCGGAAGTTGGCCGGCGCCTTGTCGCGCCCCATCTGGGCGAAGATGCGCTCGGCGTACCAGCGGCGCACGGCGGGGCTGACGGCCATCGATTCCTCCGGGCGGGGCAGGGCCCCGGCGCTACTCGTCGTCGAGGTAGTCCAGCGGGTTGCGCACCACCTGCTCCACCACGCGGCAGAGCGCCTCGCACTCCTCCTCGGTGTTGTAGAGGTAGACGCTGGCGCGCAGGTTGTTCTTGGCGTTGCCTGCGGCGTCGAAGCGCCGGGGCCGGTAGGCGTTCACGCAGAACATGCCCTTGCGCATCATGATGTTGTGCTGCTCGTCGGCCAGCCGCTCGATGGCGTTGAGGATGGCGCCCGACGACGACGACATGGTGAGCACGCCGCCCCGCAGCGCGGGGTCGCGCGGGCCGCGGATCCAGAAGTGGTCGCACTCCAGCGGCAGCAGGCGCGCCGTGAGGAAGGTGTTGAGCGCCAGCTCGTGCTGCTTGATGGCCGCGAGGCCCACGTGGTCGCGCACGTAGCGGATGGCCTCGGCCGAGCCGATCATGCCCGCGTAGTCCTGCAGGCCGGCCTCGAAGCGCCCGGGCGGCTCCTTGTACTCGACGCGGTCCTGCCAGGTGTCGGCGATGGTGTCGCCGCCCACGATGAAGGGGGCGAGGCGCGCCAGCCCTGCGCGCGTGCCCCACAGCGCGCCCATGCCGGCCGGGCCGCACATCTTGTGCAGCGAGAAGGCGAGGTAGTCGCAGCCCAGCGCCTGCACGTCCACCGGCACGTGCGGCACGCTCTGGGCCGCGTCCAGCACCAGCCAGCCCCCCACCGCGTGCACCTTGCGCGCGATGGCCTGCAGCGCCGCGTCGGGGATGGTGGTGCCGTCGAGGTTGCTGCTGTGGCCCAGCGCCACCACCTTGGTGCGCGGCCCGATGGCCGCCAGCGCGTTCTCCAGCGAGAAGGAGCCGTCGGGGGCGAGGTCGAAGGTGCGGCGCACCACGAGCCGCGGGTCGCCGGCCCGCTGGCGCAGGCGCCGCTCCACCTCCAGCCACGGCACCAGGTTGCTGTTGTGCTCGCGCTCGCTGCCCAGCACCTCGTCGCCGGGCTCGAGCGGCAGCCCGCTGGCCACGATGTTGAGCGCCTCGCTGGTGTTGCGCGTCCAGACCACCTCGTCGCGGCTGGCGGCGCCCAGCAGGCGCGCCACCTCGTCGCGGCTGCCCTCCTCCACCTCCTTGAGCTCTTCCATGAACCAGTTGTGCAGGTGCCGGGCACCCTCGGCGCGGCCGCCGCCGCAGGTGGGGAACTGCTCGTAGTAGCGCGCGATGGCGGCGATCACCTGCCGCGGGCGCAGCGTCATGCAGGTGTTGTTCATGTACACCGGCGGCCGCGCCGAGGGTGCCCGGCACCTGCACAACTGGTTCATGGAAGAGCTCAAGGCGGTGGAGGAGGGCAGCCGCGACGAGGTGGCGCGCCTGCTGGGCGC
>JBJTIJ010000246.1:0-3002 GCA_046094945.1 Planctomycetia bacterium
GGTCATGGTCAGGTCCTCCGTGCGGGCGTCCACGCTCACTTGCCACCTCCCTGCGGCGCGGCCGGGGCCGCCGGCGGCGGCTCTGCCGCCGGTGCCGGGGGTGCGGCACGCTCAAGGCTCACGCTGGTCTCGGGCGCGCCCTCGGCGCGCAGGCCGCGGTTGAGGCGCTCGATGATGCGCTGCCACTCCTCGCGCACGCCGTTGGCCAGCGGCACGCTGGCCACCGAGGTGCGCCCGGTGATGAACTGGCGTGCACGCTTGCGCAGCTCGCTGGCCTTGGCGGCGACACCGCCGGCCGCCGAGAGGCGCTCGCTGTGGTTGGCCCAGTGGCGCAGCACCAGCGTCGAGACGTCCCAGTACTCGTCGCTGAAGTCCTCGACGGACAGCGGGCCCTGCAGCAGCGTGGCCAGCACCACGTCGCCCTTGGCCAGGTCTGCGTCCTCGCCGCTCTCCGAGTAGGCCGAGGCCAGCGAGATGCGGTACTCGCGGTCGATGTTGCCCAGCTCGCGCCACGTGCCCGTGTCCAGCCCCGAGCCGCGCACGTCCTTGAAGAGCAGCTCCTGCAGGCCCGCGTCCATCTGCGGCACGGAATCCTTCCAGGCCGCCAGCGCGCGGCGGTAGGCCACCATCTTGGCCTCGTCGCCCACGCGCGGCAGCGGCACCGGGCTCTCGGGCGTGCCCAGCTTGACCAGCGCAGCCTTGAACGCGGCTGCGTCGGCCGTCTTGGGCCCCACGACGCGGTAGATGGGCCCGCGCTCGATGGGGTTCTCCCAGGCGATCACGCCGTAGCGGCCTAGCAGCAGGCCCAGCATGACCTCGTTGTTCTCGGGCCGGGCGGCCAGCGTCTGCTCCAGCAGCAGGATGGCCCGGCGCACGGTCTCGGCGCGCCGCGCAGGGTCCTTCTCCACCTCGGAGAAGTGCGAGTAGATGCGGCCCAGCTTGGCCTGCGCCCCGCGCTTCTCCTTGTCGGTGTCGGGCAGCGCCTTCACCTCGGCCAGGTCCATGTACTGCTCGTAGCGCAGGCGCGCCTTCTCCCAGTCGCCCTCCTCGCCCTTGGCGTTGCGGGCCGCGGCGTACCAGCGGGCCGCGATGTTGCCCAGCTCGGCCGCCTTGGGCGTGCCGCCCGCGTCCAGTGCGCTCTGCAGGCCCAGGTCGAAGCGCTTGACGGCCTCCTTGAGCGGGGCGTACTGCGCGGCGGTGATGTCGCGGATCTCGCCCTGCAGCTGCTCGGCGCGCGCGCGCAGGTCCTGGGCCTGCTTGTCTAGCGTGCCGGTCTCGGTGGTCAGGCTGGCGATGAGCCCATCGAGCTCGGGGATGGTCTTCTCCTCGAGCTCCTTGACCGTCTTCTCGGTCAGGCCCTTGCGCGTCTCGGGGTCCTTGCGCCAGGCGGCGATGTCGCGCCGGTGCACGTCCACCGTCTGCTGGCGGCTCACCTTCTGGGCCAGCAGGTCGTTGTAGCGCGCCTCGGCCGCCCGCAGGCGGGCGTTGACGCCCGTGCTGCGGTCCTCGCGCGTGCCGTTTAGCTCCGCGTTCTTGACGTTGAACTGCTTGGTCAGCTCGCGGAACTGCGCGTCGAAGGTGCCCGCCCCCTTGCCCACCAGGGCCGGGATGGCCGGGTGCTTGCCGCGCTTGAGCAGCACCTTCAGGGCCTCGTCGGCCGCGGCCGTGTCGCCCTTCTCGACGTGCGCCTCCACCACGAGGGCCTGCGCGTCGTCGGCCTCCTCGCCCTCGCCCAGCTCGGCGCGCAGGGCGCCCATGTCGGCGATCACGGCGTCCCAGCGGTCGAGGGCCTTGAGCAGGTCGCCGCGGCGCAGGCGCACGTCCCGCACGGCCGAGGTGCGCTTGCCGGCCAGCGTGGGGAAGTCCTTGATCTTCTGCTGGCCGGCCTCGGAGGCCCAGAAGGCCAGCATCTCGTCGGCGAAGGAGAGGCCCCGCTCGGCCGCCTTGCGGCCCTCGGGCGTGGCGGCCGCCGCACCCGGGTCGTAGACCATCTGGTAGTCGATCTGGATCACGTAGGAGGCAGACGGATCCTGGTTCTGGCTCTTGGCGTTGCGCGCCTCGGCCTCGAACAGCTTGCGGGCCTCCTCGAACTGGGCGCGCCAGCCGCCGGCCTTGGTGCGCTTGGCCTCGCGCGCGGCCTTGTACTTCTCGAGCGCCACGCGCAGCACGCTGTCCTTGCTGTCGGGGTGGTCAGGGAAGTCGGTGGCGAAGCCGGCATCGGCGCGCTTCATGGCCTCGCGGAACACCTTGGAGCCGGTCTTGGTGGCCAGCTCGTCCAGCAGGCGGATGCCTGCCTTGCGGTTGCTGCCCGCGCGGCGCATGTTGTTGTCGTTCTCGTCGCCCTTCTTGTGCGCGATGAGGCCGGCCAGCCAAGCCTCGTGGATGGCCTCGTAGGCCATGGCTGCCGAGAGCAGGTCGCCCATCTCCTTGTAGGCCGTGGCGATCTTCTCCCACGCGGGCCACACGATCTCGACGAAGGCCTGGGGCGTGCCCGGGGCCAGCCCGATCACGTCCTGGAAGCCCGAGATCGCCTCTTCCCAGCGCCGCTCGTCGAGGTTGCTCTGCGCCACCTTGCGCGCGATGTTGATGTCGGTGATCTGCACGGCGCCGCCGCGCGTGGCCTCGCGCACCTTCTTGTCCGCCTCGGCGGCCAGGCC
This sequence comes from Planctomycetia bacterium, assembly GCA_046094945.1. Lineage (GTDB taxonomy): Bacteria > Planctomycetota > PLA2 > PLA2 > JAEUHO01 > CAXQZU01. The sequence continues at coordinate 2,658 of JBJTIJ010000246.1, forward strand.
GCGCTGGTCGATCTGGCTGGCGCGGTCGGAGGCATCCTTGTAGGTGTTGAGCGCGGCGGCCGAGTCGCCCAGCGCCTTCTGCAGGTCGCCCAGCACCAGCAGGGCGCGGATGCCGTTGGGCGTCTTGCCCGAGGTGGGCACCTTGCCCAGCATCTCGCCCAGCACGTTGACGCCCTCGCGCCAGAAGTTGCGGGTGCCGATGCGGCCGGCGTCCAGGCAGGCCTTGCCGTAGTGCTGGTAGCCGTTGGTGATGACCGTCAGGGTGTCGGCGTCCAGGTACTCCTGGTCGATGCAGGTCTGGAACCACGTGAGCGCCTTGCCATAGAGCTGCGTGCGCTCCTCGTC
>JBJTIJ010000247.1:0-24822 GCA_046094945.1 Planctomycetia bacterium
TCGTCTCATTTCTGGGCTGCGCATGCCTCGGTCGCGCGTGCGTGCACGCCGGGCGTGGTGGCCTGGCCTGGCCTGCCTGCCTGCCACGCCGTCGCTGGCAGGCCTTCCGCCTGGGCGCTGGCTGCCGCGGCGTGGGCCTGCCTTTCGCGGGGCGTCCTCGCCCCTTGCGCCCCCTCGCCGCCTGGGGGCGGCCGGGGAGCGCTGGGCTTGTCAGCTGCGCGTGCGGCGCGCCGCCGGCGGGCGCGGGCCCCGTCGCGCCTGCCGGGTGCTGCGGGCTTGCGCCCCTCGGGCGCCCCCGGCCTTGTCGCCCTGCCCGCAGCCGCTAGAGTGTTTGCGCAGGCCCGGCAGGGCCTGTGGCCGCGCGTCCGGGCGCATAGCTCAGCTGGCTAGAGCGCCGCTCTGATAAGGCGGAGGTCCTTGGTTCGAGTCCAAGTGCGCCCACCATCCGGCCTGTTCGGCCGGGCCGGTGGGTCCCGGCGCTGCCGGGCCGGACGTGCGTGGCAGCCATCGGTCGGGGGTGTAGCTCAGCTGGTAGAGCGCCGGTTTTGCAAGCCGGAGGCCAGGGGTTCGAGTCCCCTCACCTCCACCACCTTCCGCTGTCCCACCACTTTTCCGCTGTCCCACCGCCTTCCCTTGTCGGGCGCCCGCAGCAGGCGCTCCGTGGGCACCGAGGTCGAGCATGGAGGGCCGCCGCACCGCCCTCCGCGGCAGGCGAGCGCCGCAGGCCGGTGTCGCCATGCGCCCGTCGCGGCGGGCACGTGCCGGCCGGGACGTGGGCCCCGTCGGCGGCGCCCCGCATCCGTGCCCGCCACCGCGAGGGGTATGCTCGCCCGGGTGCCCGGTGCGCCCTCCCCTGACCTGACCGGGCGCTACCTGCTGCCCTTCGACACGCACCAGATGCCGCAGCACCTGGCCGACGTGCTGGTGGTGGGGGCGGGCGTGGCAGGCCTGCAGGCGGCCCTGGAGGCCGCCCGGGCCGGCCTGCGCGTGCTGGTGCTGGCCAAGCAGCACTGGGAGGAGAACAACACCGCCTACGCCCAGGGCGGGGTGGCCGCCGTGCTGGAGGGCATGGGCGACTCCCCGGGTGCCCACGCCCGGGACACGCTGCGCGTGGGCCAGGGCCTGTGCGATCCCGCGCTGGTGGATGCCGTGGTGGCGCAGGCCCACCTGAGCATCGAGGCGCTCGTGGCCGAGGGTGCGCACTTCGACAGCACCGACGGTGTGCCCCAGCGCGCGCTCGAGGCGGGCCACTCGGCGGCCCGCGTGCTGCACGCGCGCGGCGACGCCACGGGGGCCGAGATCCGCGAGACGCTCTCGCGCGCCCTGGAGCGCTTCCCCAACGTGGTGCGCTGGGCGGACGCCATGCTCGTCGACCTGCTCTCCAGCCCGGGCGGGCCGGTGCGCGGCGCGCTGGTCTGGTCGCGCGACAACCTGCGGGCCGTCTGGGCCGGTGCGGTGGTGCTGGCCAGCGGGGGCTACGCGCGCATCTACCGCGAGAGCACGAACGTGGCCGAGAGCACGGGCGATGGGCTCGCGGCGGCCTGGCGCGCGGGGGCCTCGCTGATGGACCTCGAGTTCGTGCAGTTCCACCCGACCACCCTGTACCTCGCCGGCGTGCCGCGCCTCCTGCTGACCGAGGCCATCCGGGGCGAGGGCGGCCACATCGTCGACGACAAGGGCCGCCGCTTCCTCGTCGAGGCCCTGCCCGAGGCCGAGCTGGCCCCGCGCGACCAGGTCTCGCGTGCCATCGTGCGCCACCTGCAGCGCCCGGACGTGGGCGGTACCTTCCTGGACCTCACGCACCTGGACAGCGGGCGGCTGGCGGCGCGCTTCCCCGGCGTGGTGGCATCCTGCCGCGCGCACGGGCTGGACGTGGCCCGCGACCGCATCCCGATCCGCCCGGCGGCGCACTACACCATCGGTGGCGTGCGCGTGGACGCGCACGGCCGTACGGACCTGCCCGGCCTCTACGCGGCGGGCGAGGCCTCGGCCTCGGGCCTGCACGGGGCCAACCGGCTGGCCAGCAACAGCCTGCTGGAGGGGCTGGTGCTGGGACGGGCCGCCGGGCGCTCGGCGGCTGCCCATGCCGCCAGCGCGCCGGCCGCCCCGGCGCGCACGGTCAGCGAGGTGCCGGCGCCGCAGGACGGCTTCATGGACTTGGACGACCTCTCGGCCTCGCTGCGCGCGCTGATGTGGCGCGAGGCCGGCATCGAGCGCAGCGGCGCGCACCTCACCGGGGCGCTGGCGGCGGTGGCCGGCTGGGAGGGCTTTGCCCGGCGCGTGGGCAGCACGCGCGTGGCCCAGCGGCTGGTGCTGCTCGACATGCTGCTCGTGGCAAGGCTCGTGTGCGAGTCGTCGCTGGCCCGCGAGGAGAGCCGCGGCACCCACCACCGGCGCGACTTCCCGGCGCGCGACGACGCCCGCTGGCGCGTGCACCTCGTGCACCGCCGCGGCGAGCCCCTGGCACGCCAGCCCGTGGCCGCCTCGCCGGCGGATCCCGACGCGGCCGGGCCCTTGCCGGTGGCGTCTTCGGCTGCCCCGGCGGCGGGGGGGGCGGCGCGATGAGGCTGGACCGCAAGGGCAAGCCGCTGCGCGGGGCCGAGGAGGCGGGCGAGCGCGCCGTGCTGGTGGGCCTGGTGCTGGAGTCGGGCGCCGGCAGCCGCTCGCGGGCGCCCGTGGGCGGCGTGGGCGCCGCCGGGGCGGCCGCCGACCGCGGCTGGGACGGGGGCGAGGAGCCCCTGGGCGAGCTGGGCCGCCTGGCCGACACGGCCGGCGCGCGCGTGGTGGATCGCATGCTGCAGCGGCGCGCCCGGCCCGACGCCACGTTCTTCGTCGGCAAGGGCAAGGCCGCCGAGATCGGCGAGCGCGTGCGCGAGCTGCGCGCCGGGCTGGTGATCGTGGACGGCGCGCTCTCGCCCTCGCAGGCCCGCAACCTGGAGAAGGCCACCGGTGCGCGCGTGGTGGACCGCACCGAGCTGATCCTGGACATCTTCGCGCTGCGCGCGCGCAGCGCCATGTCGCGGGCGCAGGTCGAGCTGGCGCAGATGCAGTACGCGATGCCGCGCCTCAAGCGCCTGTGGACGCACCTCAACCGCGAGGTGGGCTCGGGCAAGGCGGGCATCGGCGTGCGCGGGCCGGGCGAGAAGCAGCTGGAGACCGACCGGCGCCTGGTGCGCAAGCGCATCGACGAGCTCAAGAAGGACGTGGCCGTGCTCCAGGAGCACCGCGTGCGCCAGACGCACAGCCGCGAGGACGTGTTCAGCATCTGCCTCGTGGGCTACACGAACGCCGGCAAGAGCACGCTGATGCGCGCCCTGACCGGCGCGCAGGTGTTCGTGCAAGACCGCCTCTTCGCCACGCTGGACACCACGACCCGCGCCTGGGAGGCCGTGCCCGGGCGCACGGTGCTGCTCAGCGACACGGTGGGCTTCATCCGCGACCTGCCGCACCAGCTGGTGGCCTCGTTCCTCTCCACGCTGGAGGAGGCGCGCTACGCCGACCTGCTGCTGCACGTGGTGGACGCCGGCGACCCCGAGGCCCTCGAGCACGTGGCCGTGGTGGAGGAGACGCTGGCCTCCATCGGCGCCGGCGCCGTGCCGCGGCTCCCGGTGCTCAACCAGGTGGACCGGCTGCCGCACCGCGTGGGGCTGCGCCAGCTGCAGGAGCGGCTGCCGGGCGCGATCGCCTGCAGTGCGCTCACGGGCGAGGGCCTGGACGCCTTGCGCGCCGAGGTGCAGGCCCGCATCACGCGCCGCGACCTCGAGCTGGTGGTGGAGTGCGATCCCGGCAACGGGCGCCTGCCGGCCCTGCTGCGCGAGTGGGGCGAGGTGCTCTCGGCCGAGTACGGCGAGGAGGTCGCCCGCCTGCGCGTGCGCCTGCCCGTGAAGCACCTGGCCCACGTCCAGCGCGCCGGCGGGCGCGTGGTGGAGGGGGCGCCGCCGGCCCCCGCCGACGGGGACGAGGGCGCGTCGGGGCTGGCTCGGGGCTGGCTCGGGGCTGGCGCGGGCGTGGCGCCAGGGCGGTGGGGTGGCCCGCCGCGCTCGCGCTGCCCTCGCTCCTCCCTGGAGCCCGCCTAGGCCGAGGCGGCCGGCGTCGCGGGGGCGTCCGACGCGGCGTCGGCCTTGCCCGAGAGCGCCCACGGGGTGAACAGCACCAGGCCCACGGCGAAGGCGTAGGCGCTGAAGGCCACCGCCCAGGCCAGCCAGGCCACCAGCGCCAGCGGCAGGAGCGGCATCAGCACCCAGCGCCCGGCACAGGCCGAGACCAGCTGGCCGCTGGGGGCCAGCCCCTTCAGGCGCAGCCACACCCACGGCAGGAACAGCAGCAGGGGCGAGGCGATGGCCACGGAGGAGTAGGTGCCGACGAAGCTGCCCACGATGAGGCAGAAGGCGAAGCCCTCCAGCACGTTGCGCTGGCCGTAGTTGAAGAAGAACAGGGCACAGCACACCAGCAGGATGGTCGTGATGGTCTTCAGGGTGCGCCCGAAGGTCTGGTTGAGCGACAGGTCGATCATCCCCGAGGTGATGCCCGGCGCGCGCCCGCGGTTCTCGCGGATGCGGTCGTAGATCACCACCGTGTCGTTGATCGACAGGCCCACCAGCGTCAGGAAGGCGGCCACCATCGTGAGGTTGACGCGCGCGTCCACCCAGCCCATGGAGTTGGCCAGCGCCACCACGCCGGCAGTCACGGCCACGTCGTGGAACAGGCACAGCACCGAGGCCAGGCCCATGGACGTGGAGCGGAAGCGCAGGGCCACGTAGACGATGATGCCCAGCAGCGAGAGCGAGAGGGCCACCAGCGCGTCGTTCTTCAGGCGCTGGGCCACCGAGGCGCTGATCTGGTCCTGGCTGGGCAGGCCCTGGCTCAGGGCGAGGTCTTCCAGGTCCTTCACGTCCGCCACGCCCAGCTCGCGGGCGAGGGCCGTGCGGAAGGCCGGGCTGCCCAGCCACTGCTCGAGGCCCTTGCTGAAGCGCTCGGGCTCGGCGTCCTCGGAGGTGGTGCCCTCCTTGGTGGTCGTCTTGACCCACACGTCGAAGCGGCGCACCGTGCCCAGGGCGGGCGTGGCCGCCGGGCGCACCACCACGGTGCGCTTCATGTCCGAGGCGGGCACCGCACGGCGCTCGGTGCCGCTGCCCACGATGAAGTGGGGGAAGTCCTTGGCCAGCACGCCCTCGAGCGCGGCCGGCGTCAGGCGCGAGCGCGGGTCCACGAAGGAGAGGTCGGTGGCGATGCCGCCGGCCACCGCGGCCAGCGCGGGGTCAGCTGCGGCAGGGGCCTCGGCCGGCGCCGCGGGCGCGGGCTCGCCCGGCGCCGGAGCGGCCCGGGGGGTGGTGGCCGCCGGCACGCGCCGGGCCGGCTGCGACTGCCAGGCCGGCAGCAGGCGGCCCTCGAAGCGCTTGACGAGGTAGCCGCGCAGTGCCTGCTCCTCCTCTTCCGGGTTGAGGTCGGCGCGCGCCGTGGCGCGCTGCACCTTGAGCTCGACCGAGTCGCCGGTGTCGCCCACCGTGAAGACCTCGGCGCCGTCCAGCGGGCCCACCGCCACCTTCTGGCGGCGCACCTGCAGCTGCTCGTCCTTGTCGAAGTACGTCGAGCTCACCTCCACCTCGACGGGCTCGCCGCGCAGGCCGCGCTTGACCTCGTCGACCGTCACGGGCCCGGCGAAGCGCATCTGCACCTTCTGGCCGCCCGTGAAGTCGATGTCGTAGAGGGTGAGGCGGTCGGTGGTGGCGTAGAGGAAGATGCCGCCCACGACCAGCAGCACCGAGAGCGGCACCATCCACGTGCGGTTGGCCATCCAGCGGAAGCTGGGCACCTTGCCGCTGCCGGTCACCTTGAACTCGCGCAGGCTGCCGCGCTTGAGCTGCCACTCGAAGATGGCGCGCGTCACGAAGATGGCGGTGAACATCGAGATCAGCAGGCCCAGCACCAGCGAGACCGCGAAGCCGCGGATGGCGCCCGAGCCGTAGGCGTAGAGGAACACCGCCGTGATGATGCTGGTCATGTTCGAGTCGACGATGGTCGTCAGCGCGCGGCTGTAGCCCTCGTCCAGGGCCCGGTGCAGGTTGCGTCCCAGCGCCCGTTCCTCGCGGATGCGCTCGTTGATCAGGATGTTGGCGTCCACCGCCACGCCCAGCGTGAGCACGATGCCGGCGATGCCGGGCAGCGAGAGGGCCGCGTCGGCGAAGGCCAGCGCGCCCACCAGCAGCACCAGGTTGAGCACCAGCGCCACGTTGGCGACCAGGCCCATCCAGCGGTAGTAGATGAGCATGAAGACGAGGACCAGGCCCAGCGCCACGAGCGTGGCGAGGATGCCGCGGTCGCGCGACTCGCCGGCCAGGCGGGCGCCCACCTTGGTGCGTGCCTCCAGCACGGGACGCAGCTTGAGCGAGCCGGTCTGGAGGGTGGTCTTGAGCTCCTCGGCCTGCTTGCGGGCCGAGTCCATCGAGGTGGCACCCAGCGTCACCTGCACGTGATCGCTCAGCGGCTGGTTGATCACCGGCGCCATGACGTGCTCGCCGTTGAGGATGATCGACATCGGCAGCTGCACGTTGCGGCCCGTCCAGGCCTGGAAGGAGCCGCGGAACTTGTTCTTCACGTCGAAGACCGTCACCGGGCGGCCCTCGTTGTCCTTGCTCACGGCGGGGTTCTCGAGGATGGCCCCGTCGAAGCGCTCGTCGGCCGAGGCGGGGTCTTCCACCACGGCGAAGGCGAAGGAGCCCATCGAGGGCGTGGCGCCCTGGCGCGGCACCACGCGGTAGGGGGCGCGCGAGGGCACGTAGGCCGTGCCGGCCGACTGCGCGGCCTGCCACGACTTGACCTCGGCCTCCTTGAAGACCGTGAACTCCTCCTGGCTGCCGGTCCACACGCCGAAGCGCTGGCGCTTGAAGGCCGACGAGTCGCTGTCCTGGCGGTAGAGGGCGTCGGGCAGCACCTCGATGCGGAACTGCAGGTCGCCCAGCGTGGTCACGAGGCTCACGATCTGGTCGATGTCGCCGTCGTTGCCCGAGGGCAGGTTGATCTCGAAGCGGTTCTCGCCCAGCTCGATGAGCTCGATCTCGGCCAGGCCCGAGGCGTTGATGCGCTGGTCGATGACGCGCAGCGTGTCGGCCACCACCTGCGCGTCATCCTGGCCGGCCACACGGCCCTCGGCGCGCGCCTTGGGGATGTCCATCCAGAAGCGCAGGCTGGTGCCGCCGCGCAGGTCCTGCGCCAGCTTGAGGCCGCGCTGCTCGTAGAAGAGCACGGCCAGCACCGTGACCACCAGGATGGTGAGGAAGCGGCCGGTGATGTTGATCTGCTTCATGGGGAGCCTGCCTTCGGACGGGGACGGGAGGGAGACGACTGCGGGAGGGGAGACGCGAGAGCCGTTTGCGCAGGTCGGCGCGCCCGGATGGGCGCCGACCCGGGGCTCAGAGCGCGCGCTCGCAGGCGCCGGCGCGGGCCGCAGGCTGCGGCAGCGCGGGCAACGCGGCGCCGGGCGGCGGCGGCAGGGCCGCCACGGCCTCGAGGTCGTGGCGCAGGCCGTGCAGCTCGAGGCGCACGTGCAGGTGGCCGCCCAGCAGCCGCTCGACGCGGTCGAGGGCCGCCGTGCTCAGGTCGTGGGCGGCCTGGGCCAGCACCGGGCCGCCCTTGGCAGGCACCAGCGGCTGCTGCGGCAGCAGCACCAGTGCCAGCGGCAGCAGCACGAGGGCCACCACGGCAGCGAGGCAGGCGGCGCGCATCAGGAGCCCGAGCCCTGCGCGGGGGCCTGCGGCGCATCCTCGGGGGGCGGGGCGGCCGAGCCCTCGGGGTTGACCTGCCACACGGCCGAGCGCGAGAACACGATGCGCACGTTGTTCTTCTCGTCCACGCGCAGCGTGACGTTGTCGGTGTCCAGCGCCACCACCGTGCCGTGGATGCCGGCGTTGGTGATCACGCGGTCGTGCTTCTTCAGGCCGCGGATCTTCTCCTCGCGCTGCTTCTTCTCCTTGGAGGCCGGGCGGAAGACCAGCAGCCAGAAGATCACGAACACCAGCACGAAGGGCAGGAAGGAGAGCAGCCCGCTGCCCGCAGGAGCGGCCTCGTCAGCCGCCAGCCAGGTCGCGAGGATGGGGAGGGTGCTCACGTGCGTGCCAGCCCTGGGGCCCGCGGGCCCGGAGCCCCGTACTCTAGGGGGGGCGGGCGTGCCGCCCCCACAATCGCGGCCAGCCCCCGGCGGGGCGAACGGGACCCTACCTTGCGCATCCTGGCAGCCCTCTCCGGCGGGGTGGACAGCGCCGTGGCGGCCGCCCTGCTGCGCGAGGCGGGCCACGAGGTGGTGGCGGCGCACCTGCGCACGGGCGTGGAGGCCGAGGGTGCGGCGGCCGGCCAGCAGCGCTCGTGCTGCGGCGCCGACGATGCCCGCGATGCACGCGAGGTGGCGCGCGCGCTCGACCTGCCCTTCTACGTGGTGGATGCCCGCGAGGCCTTCGCGCGGGACGTGCTGGGGCCGGCCGCGGCGGCCTATGCGCAGGGCCTGACGCCCAACCCCTGCGTGGCCTGCAACCGTGGCGTGAAGTTTGGCCGCCTGCTGGAGCTGGCCCGCGGGCTGGGGGCCGAGGCAGTGGCCACGGGCCACGACGCCCGGCGCGAGGTCACGCCCGGCGGGCGCGTGCGGCTGCTCAGGGCGCGCGACCGGCGCAAGGACCAGGGCTACGTGCTGCATGCCCTGTCGCAGGCGCAGCTGGCGGCGGCGCGCTTCCCGCTGGGCGAGCTGGCCAAGGACGAGGTGCGCGCCGAGGCCGGGCGCCGCGGCCTGCCCGTGGCCGGCAAGCCCGACAGCCAGGAGCTGTGCTTCGTGCCCGACGGCGACATGCGGCGCTGGCTGCGCGAGACGCTGGGCAGCCTGGGCCCGGCGGGCTCCTTCGTGGACGTGAGCGGGCGCGTGCTGGGCACCCACGAGGGGGCCATGGGCTACACGCGCGGGCAGCGCCGCGGCCTGCCGGCCGTGGGCACGCCGCAGCACGTGGTGGCCGTGGACGTGGCCTCGGGCACGGTGCAGGTGGGCCCGCGCACGGCGCTGGAGGACCGCGAGCTGGAGGTGCAGGGCCTGAACTGGGTGGACGAGCCCGAGCCCGCCGCGGGCACGGCGCTCGACGTCGAGGTGCAGGTGCGGCACGCGCAGGCCCCGGTGCCCGCGCGACTGCAGGTGGAGGACGGGGGCCGGGCGCGCGTGCGGCTGGCCCAGCCCGTCTTCGCGGCAGCCCCAGGCCAGGCGCTGGTCGCCTGGCGCGGCGAGGCGCTGCTCTGCGGCGGGCCCATCGCGCGCGTGCACCCGGTCGTCGCATGAGGGGTGCCCGCACGCGTGGCGGTCGTGAGGGGCGGCGTCGCGGCAGCCCGGGCCGCCCGGGGCCGGGCTACGAGCAACCTTGCCGCGCGTCGCTGCGCCGCGAGGCGGCGCCAGCCCACGGGGCGAGCGCCGATGGGGCGAGCGCTGGGCAGGCCGCAGGCCCGGCCGTCGTTCGCTGCACTGGGGATGGCGTCACCTGGCGGCGACACCCAGCCCGGTCAGGACAGGCGCTCCTTGAGCGCCTTGCCCGCGCGGAAGCCCACGCCGACGCTGGCGGGGATCTCGATCCGCTCCTTCGTCTGCGGGTTGGTGCCCATGCGGGCCTTGCGGTGCGAGATGCGGAAGGACCCGAAGCCGAGGATGGCCACGTCCTTGCTCTTCTTGAGCCCCTCGACCACCGCCTCGACGAAGGCGTCGAGCGCGCGCTCGGCGTCGGCACGGTTGGAGCCCATGTGGCGGGCCATGGCGTCGATCACTTCGGCCTTGTTCATGCGTCCTCCTGCGAACCCGGGCACCGCGCGCATGCGTTCCATGCGGCAATGGTGAGCCGAGACGCTACTCCACAGCCGCCCGGCAGGCCAGCCCGTCGGCGGGAGGCCGGGCTGGGCGGGTCCCAGCCCCCCCCGCGGCGCCGGCCGGGCCCGCGCAGGCCCCTGCACGTGGCCCGGCCCGGTGGGGCTGGCGTGCCGGACAGGGCTGGGAGGGCCTCATGAGGAGGCCGTCCAGTGCCCTGGCGCTGGCCCTGCGGGTGGCCGTGCTGGCCTGCACCGCCGCTGCGTCGCTGCAGTGGGCCCCCCTTGGCGGCGGAGGGGCTCCGGCCTGCGTGCGCATCGTGGACCAGTCGGCCAGCATGGGGCCTCCCTCCGGCGGGCCGGGCCTGACCCTCTCGGGGGGGCAGGCGGGGCCGTGGCTGGCCGTGGCCGATGGGCATGCCTGGCGCGAGCCGGGGCAGGCGAGGCCGGCGCTGCCCGGCGGTGAGACGCGCCTGGGGGCTGCCCTCGCCGAGGTGGCCTTGCGCCACCCGGGCGCCGACGTGCTGCTGGAGAGTGACGGCCGGCCCACCGACGACGCGCTGGCGGGCGCCGCCGCCGTGCGCGCAGCGGGGGGCCGGCTGTGGGTGCGCCCGCCCGCAGGGGCAGCCGCCGACACCGGCCTGCTGGAGGCGCGCGCGCGGCGCGCGGGCGCGGGCGTCGAGGTGGAGGCCCGTGTGGAGAGCAGCGTGCGCGGCGCCCTGCGGCTGGTGCTCGAGCGCGAGGGCGCGGCGCTGGCCGTGCGCGAGCTCGCCGTGGTGCCCGGCGGGGCCCAGCAGGTGCGCTTCGAGGGCCTGCCTGCGGGCGACCTGCCGGCGCGCTTCACGCTGCGCTTGCAGCCGCTGGCCGGCACGCCCGACGACGCCGCGGGCAACAACCTGCTGGAGGTGCCGTGCGCAGCGGACGCGCGCAGCGTGGCCGTGGTGGGCGACCTGGACGTGGCTGCGCTGGCGCGTGCCCTGCCGGGCGTGGTGGTGCGCAGCGCGGCCACGGCCGAGCAGGCCGCCGTGTCGGGCGCCGACCTCGTGGTGCTGGCGGGGCTGCCGTGGGCCGCGCTGGGCGTGCCGGGCGTGCGGGCGCTGGAGGCGGCGGTGGTGCAGGGCAGCCACCTCCTGCTGCTCGGGGGGCCGCGCGGCTACGCACGCGGCGGCTGGGGCGGCACCGCGCTCGAGCAGCGGCTGGCGCCGCTGCGCTGCGTGGCCCCGCCCTCCGGTCCCGTGGCATGGGTGCTGGCGCTGGACGCCAGCGGCAGCACCGCGGGCGCGCCCGCGCGTGCGCTGGCGCAGGCGGCGCTGGAGGCGCTGGCGGCCTTGCAGCCGGGCGAGCGCCTGGCCGTGCTGCCGTTCCGCGCTGCCTCGGTGGCAGCGCCGCTGGCGCCGGGCTGGCTGGACGCAGGCGCGCCGGCCGCGCGCGAGGCGTTGCGCACGGCGCTGGAGGCCCTGCCTGCGCAGGGTCCCACCGACCTGCGGGCGGGCGTGACCGGGGCCATCGACCTGCTGGCCGCGCAGCCCGAGGGGACCACGCGAGCACTCGTGCTGCTCACCGATGGGGACCCCGACGAGCGGCCCGACGCGCAGGCGCTGGCCGGCCTGCGCGAGCGGCTGGCCGCGGCCGGGGTGCGCTTCTCCGCGCTGGTGGTCGGCATGCCGGGGACGGTGCAGGCGCTGCGCGCGGGCGTGGCGCAACGTCCTGAGCACGTGCAGCTGCTGGGGGGCTCGGAGGCGCTGGTGGCCCAGCTGCTGGAGCGGCTGGCGCGCGAGCGGGCCGCACTGGAGCAGGAGGCGCTGGGCAGCGGCTGGAGCGCGCAGCCCGGCCCGGGCCCGCAGGCCGCCGCGCTTGTGGCGCTGGGCGAGCTCGAGGGCCTGCACGCGGTGGAACTGGCGCCGGGCGCGCGGCTGGTGGCCGTGGCCCAGCAGGCGGGGGCGGCCTCCGCCGCGCAGGGCGTGCGCCCGCTGGCAGCAGGGCTCACGCTGGGCAGCGGGCGCGTGCACGCGCTGGCCTGGGGCCCGGGCAGCAGTGCTGGCCCATCCGCCGCCGCAGCACGCCTGGCCCCGCTCGTCGGCCTGCTGGCGCAAGAGGCCGAGCGCGGGCTGGAGGCGGAACTGGCCCCGGATGGGGGGCTGCGCGTGGCGTGGCCCGAGGGGCGTGGCCTGGGCAGCGCCACGCTTGGCCTGGACGCTAGCGCCTTTCCCCTGCTGGAGGTGGCGCCGGGGCTGTACGCGGGGGCGTGGCCTGCGGGACTGCCCGCCGCGTCGGATGGCATGGGAGCGACGGCGCGCCTGGTTGCCGGGGGCATGGAGCGCGCGCTGCGCTGGCCCTCGCGTCCCGCGGCCGAGCACCGCGGCGTGGGGGTGGATGTCGCCGCGCTCGAGCGCCTCGCGCGTGCGGGCGGGGGAGGCCTGCTGCGCGCGGGCGCGGAGCCGCAGGCCCCCGCGCAGGGTCGTGGCCTGCCCACGCCCACGCTGTGGCTGGGGCTTGCGGCTACCCTGCTGCTCGTGGAGCGGGCGCTTGCCTGGCGGCGGGCGCCTGGCTCTGACCGGGAGGCGGCGTGAAGCTGGGAGCGTACGGAACCCGTCAGGCGCCTCGAGGCGCGCGCCGTCGCGCGGCCGGCGGCCTCGTGCAGCGTGCCGCGCTGGCGCTGGCCCTGTGCGCCGCCGGCTGCGCGGGTGCCCCGGCGCAGGCCCCGGCGGAGCCGGTGGCGCCCCCGGCAGCGCCGCAGCGGCCCTTCTACGAGGGCACCGAGGCCATGCGCGCCTCGGCGCGGCAGGCGATCGCCGACTTCGAGCGCCCCGAGGGCACGGCCGCCATGGACGCCAGTGCGCGGCTGGCGCGGCTGGGCGAGCCGGCGGTGCCGCCGCTGCTGGAGGCCCTGCGCATGCACCCATCGGCGCGCACGCGCGGCATGAGCGCCTACACGCTGGGCTTCCTGCGCGACCGCCGCGCCCTGGAGCCGCTGGCGCAGACGCTGGCCGACCGCGACCGGCCCGTGCAGCTGGAGGCCGCCACGGCGCTGCTGCGGCTGGGCGACGACCGCGGCCTCGTGCGCCTCGTGGACGCGCTGGAAGACCGCGATGCTGCCGTGCGCTCGCGGGCCATCGGCGTGCTGCAAGAGGCGGTGGGCTCCACGTGGGGCTACGGCGTCTCGGAGGCGCCCGAGGACCGCGCGGCTGCCGTGGCGCGCTGGCGCTCGTGGCTGCAGCAGCGGCGCGAGGGCCGGCCGTGAGCCAGCGCCGCCGGGCGCTGCGGCATGTCGCGTGCCGTGCGCTGGCCGCCTCGGCCGCGCTGCTGCTGGCGAGTGCCTGCGCGGGCGTGGTGCTGCCCCAGCCCGCCGCCAGCCTCGTCCCGCCCACGCCGCTGGAGTCGGCCGAGGCCTTGCGCCGTGCCGGCGACCTCGACGCGGCGGCGCGCGCCTACGCCGCGCTGCGGCAGGCCACGCCGGGCGAGGTGCGGGCCCACCTCGGCTACGTGCGCACCCTGCTGGAGGGCGGGCGGCGCAGCGTGGTGCGCGAGGAGTACGCCGCGCGCGCCATCGCGCCCGAGGCGCTGGAGGTGGACCGGGTGCTGGCCGAGCGGCTGGCCGGCGATGGCGCTTCCTCGACGCTGCGCGACCTCTACGCGCGCGCGGCGGCCCGCGAGCCGGCCGTGCCGTGGTGGCCGCTGGCGCTGGCCGAGGTGGAGCTGGCCGAGGCCGACGCGTGGCGGCTGCGCCGCGAGGAGGGTCGTGCTGCAGGCGACCGCGGTTCCGAGACCGACGCCGACCGGCAGGCGCGCGGGGCCCTGCTGCGGGCCGACCGCGCGCTGGACCGCGTCGCCACGCTGGAGGGCGCGCCCTTCGAGGGCGAGGGCCTCGCCGTCGAGGTGCACGGCGTGCCCCCCGGCCGCGAGGTCGAGGTGCAGGTGGACCTGCCGCGCCTGCGGCAGAACCCGCTGCGCCCGCTGCAGCGCGGCCTCAAGCCCTCCGACCCCGCGCACGCCGCGGCCATCCGCGAGAACCACGCCCGGGCCAACGACAAGCGCGTGCTGGCCGGCCTGGCCGCGGTGGAAGGCGGCGTGGCGCGCGTGCGCCTCGCGCCGGCGCCGGGCGCGCTCGCCCTCTCCGATCCCGCGCTGGGCGGCACGTTGCACGTGCGTGCCTGGCTGCTGGGCGCCGGTCCCAGCGGGCTGGGCGCCACGACGGTCGAGGTGGCCGCGGCCGGCGCACCGGCGCCGCGCTGAAGGCCCGCTAGCGACGCCCGGCGCGCTCCAGGCGTTCCAGCGCGCGCTGCACGGCCGGCACGCGCTCGCCCTGCGCCGCGAGGTAGCGCTGGTAGGCATCGCGCGCGCCAGCCACGTCGCCGGCCTGCTCGAGCACGCCCCCCAGCCGGGCCCACGCCTCCACGGCGCCCGCATCGCGTGCCAGCGCCTCGCGGTAGGCCCCTGCGGCCCGCTCCCAGCGCTCGTCCTCGGCATGCGTGTCGCCGATGCGGATCCACGGCTCGGCCCAGCGCACGCGCAGCACGGCGGCCTGCTCGTAGGACTGCACGGCATCGTCGCCGCGCCCCAGCTGCTGCAGCGTGCGCCCCAGTTCCATGCGCGGGTAGGGGTCGGAGGGCGCGCGCCGCGCCGCCTCCATCCAGCCGCGCAGGCTCTCGCCGCTGTCGCCCAGCCGGGTCTGCATGTCGGCGGCCCCGTACCAGCCATCGGCGCGCGCCGGCGCCAGCACCGTCACGCGCTCGAAGCAGTCCAGCGCCGCGCGGTAGGCGGCCTGCCGGGCGGCGGACGTGGAGGCGAGGTCGCCCTCCACGGCGCGCACGTAGCCGCGCAGCACCTCGCCCTCGAAGGGCGCGCGCACGTCCAGGGCCAGCCCGGGCAGGGCCAGCCGCGTGGCGGGGTCGCCCAGCAGCGCGTAGAGCAGGAAGGCTTCCTCCTTGAGGCGCGCGAGGCTGGTGCCCGGCGGCAGCAGCGCCGCGGTGCCCGCGGTGAGCAGGCGCAGCTCCTCGGGGTCGTCCTCGCGCGGGTCGAGCACCTCGCGGCGCGCGGCCGCGAGCACCTCGCCCAGCCGCCGCACCTCGCCGGCCCCGGCGGCCGGCCCGCGCGGGAACATGGCGCGCGCCAGCGAGCGGCCGAGGAAGGCGTTGCCCGCCGGGTGGCAGATGCGCGTGGCCCCGAGGTAGGCGATGGGCCCGGCGGGCTGCGCCAGCAGGGCCTCGCCCAGGCACTGCACCTCGGGGTCGTCGAACTCGGCCGTGTTGCAGGCCAGCGCGATGACCACCGGCGGCGTGCCGCGCACGGCCACGCGGCCCGCGTCGCTGCGGTGCAGGATGCGGTAGCGCTCGCTGCCCACGCGCAGGTCGTCGAAGCCCTCCGCGAAGCCGTGGCCCACGTAGGTGAGGAACAGCGCGCCCTCGCCGAGGCTGTCGATCACCTTGTCGTTGAGCTCGCGCGGCGCCCACAGGAAGGCCGAGGCCGGGCTGGCGAAGGTGACCTCCACGTCGTAGGCAGGCGGGATCGAGCGGCCCACGATGCGCCGGAACAGCTGCTCGATCAGCATGTCGGCCACGAGCCCGAAGCGGCCCTCGCTGGCCAGGAAGCGCAGCATGCGCCGCGAGGCGTCGGCGGGCGGCGCCTGCTCGTAGGCGATGAGGCGTGCGACGAAGCCTTCGAGCGTGGCGGCGTCGCCGAGCGGCAGGCGGCCCACCACCGGCGCGTCCAGCGTGGGCGTGTCGTTGCGCTCCACGCACAGCGTGTCGGAGGCCGTGGCCCCGTTGTACTGCGTGCGGCCCAGCCAGGTGGGCAGGCTGGGGCGCTCCACCAGGTCGGGCCGGTCCAGCGCTGCATCGCCGGCCAGCAGCACGTAGCGCAGCGGCGGCAGGTCGCTGGCCTCGCGCCGGCGCACCAGGAAGCGCCGCAGCAGGTCAGGGTCCAGGTCGCCGTCGCCGGCGTCGTCGTCCACCTCCTGCGTGGTGATCACGGCCGAGGAGAGGCCCTCCGCCCTGCGGTGGGCCGCCAGCCGCTCGCAGGGTGCGCGCAGGTGCGGCAGGCACACGACCAGGTGCTGCGCGCTGGCGCGCGTCCACAGGCCCTGCGGCAGGGGGGGCGCTGCCACCGGCTGGGCCTCCCGCTCGGGGCCCAGCCACAGCGAGCCCGACTCGCTCCCCGGCTCGAACTCGGTCTCGACCAGCGCCCAGCCCGGCGGCAGGCCGGCCAGCGGGCGCTCCAGCGTCGAGGCCCACACGCTGGGCAGGCCCCACACGCCCTGCTCGTCGGTCAGCGCCAGCGCGTGCCAGCCGGCGCGCGGCCAGCCGCGCAGCACGAAGGGGCGGTCGGCCAGCGGGACATGCAGCACCCGGTCGGCCCGGGCCAGGTCCACCGGCCCCTCCCACTGCAGGGCCTCGATCCACACGGTGCCGCGCCCGGCACTCACGTCGTTGCGCGGGGCCGGCAGGATGGGCGTGGCGTGGCGCAGCACCACCGGCTGCGACGGATCGGGGCGCGGCAACGTGACGGCGAGGCCCGCATGGCCCCGCACCTCCTGCTGGCTGCCGGCGTGCTCCACGGAGAGCGTGATCGGGCCGGGCTGCGTCACCTGCGCCATGACCCGCAGGCGCAGGGGAACGTCCGGCAGCGTGCCGGCGGGCAGCGGCACGGCCACCTGCTCGCCGGGCGCCAGCCGCGCGTGGAACCACGTCGGGCCCGGGCGTGCGTAGGCCTCGGCCTCGGCGGCGGCCTGCGGCCCGTGCACGCGCGGCAAGGCCTCGAGGCACAGGGCCGAGGCCTCGTCGCGCGCCGCGTCGAAGCCCGTGGGCAGGGGCTGGGCCGGCGCGGCCCGGCTAGCGTCCACGGCGCGGCGGCTGGGGCCCGCCCTGGCGTGCAGCGTGTACGAGCGCCTGCCGCCGGGCTGCGTGGCGAGGAACACGAGGTCGTCGGCGACGCTGTCCTGCAGCACGGGCACGCGCTCGCCTGCCCGCGTCACCTCCACGCCCTGCTGTGGCTGGAAGCCCAGCGCCTGCAGGGCCGCACTGCGCACGCGCACGAAGCCTGGGCCCTCCACCGTGACGCGCGCGCGCAGGCCCTCGCGGGGCGCGGCCGGGCCGCCCGAGGCCGGCGTGCCGGCCAGCAGCACGAGGGCCAGCCACGGCAGCATGCCCAGCAGCAGGGCGGCCAGCCGTAGGCGGGGGGCGCGCATCGCTTCCAGCCTACGCGGCCTGCCGCGTAGGCTGCCGGCCCATGTTCGGCTTCGGCAAGTTCCTGCAGCTGGTGGGCCTCTTGGTGGCCCCGATGGCGCTGTTCTACGGGCTGGAGGCCGGTGACCGGCGCGGGGCGCTGGCCATCGAGCTGGGCCTGCTGGGCGCCTCCGTGTGCGTGTTCCTGCTGGGCCGCTGGCTGGAGGGCCGCGGCCGCTGAGGCGCGCTACTGGGAGGCAGCCACCTTGTCCTCGGCCGCCTTGCGGTCGGGCAGGGCCTCGTCGCGCGGCACCAGGCGGATGGCCTCCTTGATGCACACCGCCACGCACAGGGCATCGCAGCCCTTGCACACGTCGGGGTTCACCTCGGCCACGTTGTAGAAGCCATCGTCCACGGCGCGGTACTTGATGGCGTCGAAGGGGCAGACGTCGAAGCAGAAGTCGCAGGCCGTGCAGCGCTCGGGGGTGACCACCGCGATGCGGTCGGCATCCTTGCGGCGCTTGAAGCGCGTCGCGATGCGGCCGTTGAAGTCCACGATCGCCTCGGGCGGGCACACGTAGCCGCACAGGCCGCAGTCGACGCAGATGTCCGGGTGGATCACGTGCATCTCGTTGCGCGTGCCGCTGATGGCGTTCACCGGGCAGGCCTTCACGCAGGCCGTGCAGCCGATGCAGGTCTCGGTGATCGAGTAGGCCATGGGGCTCCGGGCGGGCCGGGTGGTGGTCCCGGCTGCCGGGCGTAGGATACGGGACCGGTCGACCCCCGCCAGCATCGCGGGGGAGCGGCCGGCAGGAGCGCTGCCCGCGTGAGCGATACCCCCCGCCTGGTCGTGGCTGCCCTGCTGCGCCTCACCCTGCTGGGCTTCGGCATGTGGATCGCCTTTGCCCCGGGCGCGCTGCCCGAGGGCACCCCCGTGGTGACCCGGGCGGCCTTCACCATGCTGTTCGTGGTGGTCGCCCTGCTGTTCGGCGAGATGGTGCAGTTGCGGGAGCAGTTCGGCATGCTCCAGAAGCTGCTCAAGGCCACCGGCGGGGGCCCCGGCAAGCGCGATGACCGCGAGGCCATCGACCTGCTCATCCGCGGCCTGTCGGCGCCCGACCCCGACACGCGCGAGAAGGCCCACCACCACCTCAAGCGCCTCACGCGGCAGGACATGCCGGCCCAGCCCGAGCTGTGGCAGGCGTGGTGGGCGGCCAACCGCGAGGCCTACGTCTCGCCCGACAAGGGCCCCTCGGCCTAGGGCCACGGCCGGCCGGACGGAGCGGACGGGGCGGACGCGGTGTGCTAGAACCGCGGGCATGTCCGCACGCAGCCCCGAGCCGGATGCCGCCCCCGGCGTGCGCGCGGGCCTGCCGGCCGTGCTGGCCCCCGTGGCCGACGACCTGGGCGCGGTGGGCCAGCGCTACAGCGACATCCTGTCCGTGCACTCCGAGCGCGTGCGCGAGGTGGTCAGCCCCTCGGCGCGCTTCGGCGGCAAGCGCCTGCGGCCGGCCCTGACCTGCCTGGCGGCCCGCGTGGTGGCCGGCCGCGCCAGCCCGGACGTGGTGACGGCGGCGGCGGTGGTGGAACTGATCCACACGGCCACGCTGGTGCACGACGACATCCTCGACGGCGCCGTGGTGCGCCGCAAGGTGGCCACCCTCAACGCGCGCTTCGGCGACCAGCTGGCGGTGCTGGGTGGCGACGTGCTTTTCAGCAAGGCCTACCGCGCGGCAGCGCACCTGGACGACCCCTTCGCGGCGCGCTACCTCAGCGACGTGGTGGGCGAGATCCTCGAGGGCGAGATCCACCAAGACCTCGTGGCGCGCAACCCGGCGCTGCAGCAAGACGAGTACCGGCGCATCATCCGCGGCAAGACGGCGGCCCTCTACGAGGCAGCGCTCGTGGTGGGCGCCCACTATGCCGGCGCCACGCTGCTCCGGCGTGGCGCGCTGGGCCGCTACGGGCACCACCTGGGCATGGCCTTCCAGATCGTCGACGACCGGCTCGACCTCACGGGCGACGAGGGCACGGTGGGCAAGTCGCTGGGGCTGGACCTCTCCGAGGGCAAGACCACGCTGCCCGTGATCTTGTGGCGGGACGGCCTGCCGGCCGGCCAGCGGGCGCAGGCGCTGGCCGACATCGAGGCGGCCTGGGACCAGCCCGAGGCGGCCCGCAGCCTGGCGCAGCGCATGGCCGCGGCGGGCGCCCTGGACGCCGCCGACGAGCACGCCCGGCAGGAAGTGGCACGCGCGCGCGAGGCGCTGGCCGGCTTGCCGCCGGGCCCGGCGGTGGACTTGCTGCAGCGCCTGGGCGACTACGTGCTGGTGCGCAACTGGTAGGCGGCTGGGCGGGCGCCGGGGGGCGTCGCCGGGGCGCCTGTGGGACGGCCGCGACGGGCTGGGCCCACGGGGCCGGTTCCTCTCAGGCCCACCTCCCCGGAGGCGTACAGTCCGGCCCACGGCCGCCGCGGGATCCCGCGCGGCCGTGCCAGGACCCGCATGGACCCTCGCACTGAGAACCCTCCCCGGGCGTGGACGCGGCCGCTGGCCGCGCTGGCTGCGCTGGGCCTGCTGCTGGGCGCGGGCTGCGGCGGCGACGAGCGCGGGCCCTTCCCCATCGAGCCCGGCCGCGAGCGTGCGGCGCCCGACCGGGCGGTGCCGCCGGGCGCCACCGCGCTCGAGCGCCTGGGCGTGCTCGACGAGCAAGGCCGGCCGGTGCTGGTGCCCACCCTGCCCGCAGGCTGGGAGCAGATGCCCCCGTCACCCATGCGCGTGCTCTCGCTGCGCATCCCCGGGGGCGAGCCGGGCGATGGCGACGTGTCCGTGAGCTGGGCGGGCGGCGACGTGGCCGGCAACGTCAACCGCTGGCTGCGCCAGTTCGAGGCGCCGCCGCTGGACGAGATGGCCCTCGAGGCCCTGCCGCGCGCCCAGCTGGCCGGCGGCCCGGCCGTGGTGGTGGAGGCACGCGGGCGCTTCAACGGCGGCATGGGGGGCGGGCCGCCCCGTGAAGGCCAGCAGCTGCTGGGCATGGTGTCGCTGCTGCCGGGCCGCGATCGGCTCTTCGCCAAGCTGGTGGGCCCCGCGGCCTTGGTGGAGGCGCAGCGCGAGGCCTTCGAGACCTTCTGCCGCACCTTGGTGCGCGCGGGCTCGCCCAGCCCGGGGAGCGCGCGCGTGCCGCCGGGCGCGCCCGCACAGCCCCCGGCGGCGGGCCCGGCCCCTGCGGCAGTGACGCCGCCGGCCGGTGCCGGCGGCAGCGCACCGACGCCGCGCGCGGCAGGGCTGGATGCCAGCCGGCTGGCCTGGGAGCTGCCGGCGGGGTGGAGCGCGCAGAAGCCGCGCGGGCTCATGCGCATCATGGACTTCCGCGTGACGGCTGCGCCCGGCATCGAGGGCGTGCTGTTCCAGCTGGCCAGCGACGGCGGTGGCGTGCTGCTGAACGTGAACCGCTGGCGCGGCCAGATGGGCCAGCCCGAGCTCTCGGCCGACGAGGTGAAGGCGCTGCCGCGCGTGCCGTGGCTGGGGCGCGAGGCCACGTGGGTGGAGATCCCGGGCCACTACCAGGGCATGTCGGGCGAGTCGGTCGAGGGCGCACTGTTCGTGGGCGTGGTGTGCCTGCTGGAGCAGGACGCGCTCTTCTTCAGGCTGGTGGGCCCGCGCTCCGAGGTGGAGGCCCAGCGCGAGGCCTTGCGCGCGCTGCTGGCCTCGATGCGGACGGGCGGCTGATGCGGCGCCTCTCCAGCCGCCTGCTCGACCTGCTGGGCTCCTACGGGCTGGCCGTGGCCGTGCTGTCGCTGCTGCTGCTGCTCACCCTGTTCGGGACGCTCGAGCAGCGCTACGCCAGCATCTACGACGTGCAGGGCAAGTACTTCGAGTCCCTGCTGCTCACCGAGCTGCGCACGGGCGAGGACAGCACCTTCCCCATCCTGCTGCCGGGCGGCTACCTGCTGCTGGCCCTGCTGGGCGTGAACCTGGTGGTGGGCGGCATCCTGCGCGTGCGCAAGAGCCTGCCCACGCTGCTGCTGGCGGCCGGCACGGTGCTGCTGCTGGCCGTGGTGCTGCCCAGCGTGTCGGCGGGCGCGATGTTCATCGTGGCCGGGCTGGTCACCCTGCTGCTGCTCGTGGTGACCGGCTGGGCCTGGCCGCAGCAGGACTGGGGCCGGCTGGGCGTGCTGGTGGTGCACGGCGGCATCGTGATGTTGCTGGCCGCCGGGCTGGTGGAGTTCTACGCCAGCGACAAGGGCACTCTGGCGCTGGCCGAGGCCGATGGCGGGCCCTACCGGCGCGCGGGCGACGAGTTCGAGAGCTACTACGAGTGGGACCTGGTGCTGGCCGAGCACCTCGCCGACGGCCGCGTGCGCGAGCGGGTCGTGCCCTTCGAGCGCTTCGAGGGCCTCGAGCCGGGCCAGTCGGCGCGCTTCGAGGATCCGGCCCTGCCCTTCGACCTGCGCATCAGCGGCTTCCAGCGCAACTGCGTGGTGGTGGCCGAGCCGCAGGGCGGCGTCGAGGGCCTGGCGCTGCGGCGCCTGCCCCCGGACCGCGAGAAGGCCGAGCGCAACGCGCCCGGCATGCTGGTCACTCTGGTGGAGAAGGGACCCAGCGCACGCACCTCGCGCGGGCTCGTGCACGCCGAGCAGTCCTTCCCCTGGCGCGTGAGCGTGGGACGCGAGGGGGCGGGCCAGGACTGGGATGTCGACCTGCGGCGCCGCCGCTGGTCGTTCCCCTTCACGCTGCGGCTGGAGGAGTTCACCGCGGCCTATCACCCGGGCACCACGCGCCCCAAGGAGTACTCCTCGCGCGTGACCAAGCTCGAGGACGGCAGCAGCGAGCCCATCCTGGTCACCATGAACCAGCCCCTGCGCCACAAGGGCTACACCTTCTTCCAGTCCTCCTTCGAGCCCTCGCGCGAGGTCGTGACGCGCGACGGCCGGCGCGTGCGCACGCCGCCGGTGTCGATCTTCTCGGTGGTGCGCAACCCCGCCGACGCCTGGCCGCTGACGGCCTGCGGCATCGTCATGGTGGGCCTGGCGTACATGATGATCGTCAAGCTGGCGCGCCACCTGCGCGCCGAGCGCGGGAGGGCGCGGGCGTGAGCGCACAGCCGCCGCTGGAAGCCGTCGGCAGCCCGCGGGGCCGCATGGGGGGGGCGGGCAGGCTGCGCATCGTGGCCCTGGCCCTGGCGCTGGCCTTGTCCTGCCTGCCCCTGACGGCGCTGGCCGGGCCGGAGGCGCCCGCGCCGGCGGCGCCCACGCCGGCGGCAGCCAAGCCGCGCTGGGATCCCGAGGCGTTGCGCATCGCCGAGACGCTGCCCGTGCAGGCCGGCGGGCGCATCAAGCCGCTCATCACCTTTGCCGGCTACACGCTGCTGGGGCTCTCGGGGCGCAAGTCGGTCGCCGTGGTCGAGGAAGGCGTCGAGCGCACGCTGGGCCCCACGGAGTGGTTCCTGGACGTGGTGTTCTTCCCGCAGCACGCGGCCCACTACCGCGTCTTCCTCGTCACGGACGACGCGGCCCTCGACGCCATCGGCTTCACGCGCGAGATGCGCGAGCAGGCGGCGCGCTCCGACTACGAGCGCGAGGGTGGGGGCCATGCCACGCGCAAGAAGCGCGATCGCTGGTCGCTGGCCGACCTCGCGCCGGCCGAGGAGGGCCTGCGCGAGCAGGCCATGGCGGCCTCGCGCGTCGAGGCGCGCCAGCGCACGCGCGTGCAGCAGCAGGTGCTGTCGCTGTGGCAGGCATGGAGCGCGTACCACGACGTGGCCACCGCCTGGCAGCTGGCCACGGGCCGGCTGGAGGTGACGCCGGTGCCGGCGCTCACGCGCCTGCTGGGCGAGGCGCCCACGGCCACCTTCACGCAGGTGGCCGGCCGCCTGCAGGACCTGCTGGCCCTGCTGCCCGCGCGCAGCGAGGGGCGCCAGCCCAGCGACGACGAGCGTGCGGTGGCCCGGCTGGTGTTCGACCTCGAGCGGCTCGCGGGCAGCCAGGAAGGCCCGGCCCTGCTGCCGCCGGCGGGCGACGCCGAGGATGGCGCCTGGCGCACGCCCTGGGGCCTGCTGCAGCAGGCCGCCGACACGGGCCAGCCGGTGGACCCTGCCGCGCTGGCGCTGGTGGCCGGCGTGGAGCGCGTGGGCGATGCGCTGGCCACGCCCGGGGCCAGCGTGCGCGCGCTGGGCGCGCTGCGCGACGCGCTCGTGGCCGCGGCCGAGGCGCGCGGCGAGTACGGCAGCGTGCCGTTGGAGGTGCGCTACCAGCGGCTGGACCCCGTGCGCTGGTCGTGGGTGCTGGCCATGGTGGGACTGGCCTTCGCCCTGCTGGGCCTGCTGTCGCTGGCCGGCCGCTTCGGCGCCGCGATGCGCGGGCTGGCGTGGCTGACCCTGCTGTCGGGCACGGGCCTGCTGGTGGCCGGCATCGTGATGCGCTGCGTGATCCGGCACCGCCCGCCGGTGAGCACGCTCTACGAGACGGTGCTGTTCATCTCGGCCACCGGGATGCTGGTGGCCCTGGCCGTCGAGGCGCTCTCGCGGCGGCGCATCGGGCTGCCGCTGGCGGGCGTGACGGGCACGCTGGGCCTGCTGCTGGCGCAGTGGTTCGAGAGCCTCAACAAGCAGGACACGATGCCCACGCTGGAAGCCGTGCTGGACACGAACTTCTGGCTGGCCACGCACGTCACCACGGTGACCTTCGGCTACTCGGCCGGGCTGCTGGCTGCGCTGCTGGGGCAGGCCTACGTGTTCGGCAAGGTGCTGGGCATCGCCAAGGACAGGCCCGACGCCTACGCGGCGCTGGGCCGCATGGTGTACGGCGTGATCTGCTTCGGCCTGCTGCTGTCCATCGTGGGCACCATCCTGGGTGGCATCTGGGCCAACGACTCCTGGGGGCGCTTCTGGGGCTGGGACCCCAAGGAGAACGGCGCGCTGATGATCGTGCTCTGGGAGCTGGTCATGCTGCATGCGCGGCTGGGCGGCTACGTGGGCCCCTTCGGCTTCAGCATGCTGGCCATCGGCGGCGCCGGGGTGGTGGCCTGGTCGTGGTGGGGCGTCAACCAGCTGGGCGTGGGCCTGCACTCCTACGGCTTCACCGAGGGCATCCAGACGATGCTCAACGGCATCTACGCCGTGGTCGGCGGATCCCTCGCCGTGGGGCTGGGATGGTGGCTGTGGCGCCGGCCCGGGCGCACGCCCCCGGCGGCCTGAGGTCGCGGACCCTGCCCTGTGCCCCCTGTGGGCTGGGCCATCGGGCGGGGCGATCGGGCTGGGCTTTACCACCTTTTCACGCCTGCCCCGGCGCATGTGGCGGGGCGGGCGCGCGCCCTGCGCGTAGGCTCGGGGGGCCAGCCGCCGCGGGGCGGCCGGCGGCGAGGGCCACGTGAAGCGCGAGAAGATCCTGGTGATCGAGGACGAGGCCGACCTGCGCGAGGTGCTGGCCTACAACCTGTCCCGCGAGGGCTACCGCGTGCTGTTGGCCGAGTCGGGCAGCGAGGGCCTGCGCAAGGCGCGCAAGGAAGCGCCTGACCTCGCCCTGCTGGACCTGATGCTGCCCGACGTGGACGGCATCGAGGTGTGCCGGCGCCTGAAGAGGGATCCCGTCACGGGAGCCATGCCCATAATCATGGTGACGGCCAAGTCGGAGGAGCCCGACGTGGTGCTGGGGCTGGGCGTGGGCGCCGACGACTACATCGCCAAGCCCTTCAGCCCGCGCACGTTGCTGGCACGGGTCAAGGCCGTGCTGCGCCGCGCCCCTCCCCGCGAGGAGTCCGGCGGCGCGCGTCGCGTGGCGCGCGGCCCGCTGGTGATCGACGCCGACCGCCACCAGGCCCGGCTGGTTGACGCCCCACCACGACCAGGC
>JBJTIJ010000248.1:0-2749 GCA_046094945.1 Planctomycetia bacterium
CGGCCGAGGAGCGCCGGCTCGCCTCGCTGGTGGAGGGCGGCGGCGTGCCGCGCTCCACCGCGGCCAGCGTCACGGGCACCATGAAGGGCGGGCGCTGCTGGGGCGGGGCCTTGGGCGGCTTGCGCAGCGCCAGCCAGGCGGCCGTGCCGCCCAGCGCCAGCAGGCCGGCGGCGAGCACCAGCCGGCCGGTGGTGCGCATGCTCATCGCGAGGCTCCAGGACGCCGGGCCGGGGACGGCCGCACGAGGCTGGCCCACACCGCCTCGCGCATGCGGGCGAGGGTAGCCGCAGACTGGCGCTGCTCCGAGGGCTTCACGAGCTTGGCATGGATCGCCAGCGGCCCGAGCACCAGGGCGCGCAAGCCGGCATCGGGCAGGTCGCGGTAGACGCCCTCGCGCCGGCCCCGGCGCAGGTGCCCGTCCAGCGCCCGGCCGGCCGGGGTCCAGGCGTCGGCGGAAGCCGCCTGCAGGTAGGCCGGGTGGTGGTGCACGTCGCAGAAGGCTGCGGCCCGGATGTAGCTGGCCACGTTGTCGCTCATCACGGCCCACAGGGCGTCGAACTGCTGGCGCACGCTGTCGCCGCGGCGCACGGCGGCCACCACGCGCTGCGCGAAGAAGCCGCGCAGGTGGCTCATGAGCGCTGCGATGAGCTCGTCCTTGCCCTTGAAGTGCAGGTAGACGCTGCCCACCGCCATGCCGGCGCGCCGCGCCACCGCCGGCACCGAGGTGCCGTCGCAGCCGTGCTCGTGGAACAGGTCCAGCGCTGCCTGCATCAACGCCGCGCGCCGCGCAGGCAGGCCGGCGAACAGGGGATCGGGAATCGTCGTCGGCATGCACCGCTCCGCGGTGAACGGATGTTCACCGTGCGGCCTCCCGGCGCCACCTGCGGGCGGTGCGCCCACCCCGCCCGATGCCTAGCCACGCAGGGTGCTGAGCCACGCAGGGTGCTTGGACATGCGCGTGCTGGGACATGCGGGTGCCGGGACACGCAGGTGCTGGTCCATGCTGGGAGCCGCGCAGGGCGGCGTGCCGGCCGCGGCACGCCCGCCACGCCTGCCGCGCCGGGCCCTAGGCTCCGACGCCGCAGGCGCGCTGCACGGCCGACAGCAGCGTGCCGGCCTCGGCGCGGGCGCGTGCCGCACCCTCGCGCAGCAGGGCCTGCACGTGGTCGAGGTTGCGCGCCAGCTCCTCGCGCCGGCGCCGCGCGGGCCCGAGGTGCTCGTGGAAGCGCTCCAGCAGCAGCGTCTTGTAGGTGCCGTAGCCCTCGCCGCCGCGCCGGTAGCGGGCCGCCAGCGCCTCCTGCTCGGCGGGCGCCAGGAACAGGCGCAGCAGCTGGAACACGTTGCAGGCGGCCGGGTCCTTGGGCGCCTCCACCGAGGTGGAGTCGGTGACGATGCCCATGATCGCCTTCTTCACCTCCTTCTCGGAGCCGAAGAGCGGGATCGTGTTGCCGTACGACTTGGACATCTTGCGCCCGTCGGTGCCGGGCACCACGGCCACCTCGTCCTGCACCAGCGCCTCGGGCAGCACCAGCGCGCCGCCCTGGCCGGTCTTGGGGTCGAAGTCCTTGCAGTAGAGCGTGTTGAACTTCACGGCGATGTCGCGCGTGATCTCCACGTGCTGCACCTGGTCCTTGCCCACCGGCACGCGCTCGGCGCGGTAGAGCAGGATGTCGGCCGCCATCAGCACCGGGTAGGCGAAGAGGCCGAAGTCGACCTCCCTCTCCTTGGCCAGCGCGTCCTTGTAGGCGTGCGCGCGCTGCAGCAGGCCCATGGGCGTGACGGTGCCCAGGATCCAGTCCAGCTCGCTCACCTCGGGCACGTGCGACTGCACGAAGAGCGTGGCGCGCGCCGGGTCCAGGCCGATGGCCAGGTAGTCCAGCGCCACGCCCAGCGTGTACTCGCGCAGCAGCGCTGCGTCGTGCACCTGGTTGAGGGCGTGCAGGTCCGCCACGAAGAAGAAGCAGGGGCCCTGCTCCTGCAGCGCCACGAACTGGCGCATGGCCCCGAAGTAGTTGCCCACGTGCGGGCGGTGCGTCGGCTTGACGCCGCTGAGCAGGCGCATGCCGGCCCTCCCCCCGCGTGCGGCGGCCTAGCCCTTCCAGCCCATGCGGCCGTGCGAGCCGTCGCAGAAGGGCTTGGCCGCGGCGTGGCCGCAGCGGCACAGCGCCATCGACGTGCCCTCCTTCACCACGGCGCCCGTGGCGTCGCACACCTTCACCGGGCCGGAGACCAGCAAGGGGCCGTTGGGCTTGAGGGTGATCGTGACGGGCGTGGCAGCAGGCGTGGCGGGCGTGGGGTTGCTCATGGGCGGCAGTGTACGCGCCCGGCCTGCGCCGCCGCCGTCGGCGCGCGTGCGCGCCGGCCTGCGCCGCCTCAGCCCAGCAGCCAGGCCCGCAGGCTGGGCTCGGCGTAGGCCTGCTCCCAGGCCGTGTGGCCCACGCCCGGGTAGGTGGTCAGGCGCGGCCGGCCGCCGCGCTCGCGCAGCCAGCCCACCATGCGCCGGCTCTCGGCCACCGGCACCACGGCATCCTCCTCGCCGTGGAAGGCCCACACGGGGCGCCGCGCCAGCCGCTCCAGCCGCGGCCCCAGCCCCGCCACCGGCGGCACCAGCCCGCACACCGGCACCACCGAGGCGAAACGCTCCGGCGCCAGCAGGCCCAGCCACCACGCCCCCATGCCGCCCATCGACAGGCCCGTGACGTGCACGCGCGCCGGGTCGGCCCCGAGGCGGCCGGCCGCCTCGTCGAGC
>JBJTIJ010000249.1:0-7534 GCA_046094945.1 Planctomycetia bacterium
CTCGCGGAAGGCATCCTCGGCCTGCCGCAGCTCGCCCTTGTGCGAGCCGCCCTCGCCGCCCTTGAGCAGCGAGCCGATGCCGTAGTCGTTCCAGCGCATCCAGGCCGGCGTGGCGGGCGCTTCACGGACGTGACCGAGGCCTACGGGCTGGTCGAGCCCTTCGTGCGCCAGCCCCACTACGGCATGGCCGTGGCCGTGGGCGATGCCGACGGCGACGGCGACCGCGACCTGCTGTTCACGGGCGTGGGCGGCAACCGCTTCTTCCTGCGCGAGGGCGAGCGCTACGTGGAGGCCACCGGGGCCAGCGGCCTGGCGGGCGAGCCGGGCGCATGGACCACGAGTGCCGGCTTCCTGGACGCCGACGGCGACGGCGACCTCGACCTCGTCACCTGCGAGTACGTGCGCTGGTCGCAGGACATCGACCGCGAGATCAACTACACGCTGGACGGCACGCACCGCGCCTTCGGGCCGCCGAAGAACTACCAGGGCGGCGTCGTGCGCCTCTACCGCAACGAGGGCGGCGGCCGCTTCCGCGACGCGAGCGAGGCCAGCGGCATGGTGGTGCGCAACGGCGACACCGGGCTGCTGGTGGCCAAGGCGCTGGCGCTTGTGCTGCAGGACCTCGACGGCGACGGCCACGTGGACGTGTTCGTGGCCAACGACACCACGCCCAACTTCCTGTTCCACGGGCTGGGCGGCGGGCGCTTCGAGGAGCTGGGCGCGCGCAGCGGCGTGGCCTTCGACGCCCAGGGCAACAGCACGGGCGCGATGGGCTCGGATGCCGCCGACCTGCGCGGCGACGGCGCGCTGGCCATCGCGGTGGGCAACTTCGCCAACGAGATGAACTCGCTGTACGTGGCGCCGCGCGACCCGCTGCGCTTCAGCGATGCCAGCATCGCGGAGGGCTACGGCCCGCCCAGCCGCAGCGCCCTCACCTTCGGCCTGCTGTTCCTCGACGTGGACCTCGACGGCCGCGTGGACCTGTTCCACACCAACGGGCACCTCGAGGAAGAGATCGAGAAGGTGCAGCGCAGCCAGCACTACCGCCAGCCCTCGCAGCTGTTCTGGAACGTGGGAACGCAGGCGCGGGCCTGCCTGGGCGAGGTGCCGCGCGAGAAGACCGGCGACCTGGCCACGCCCGTGGTGGGGCGCTCGGCGTCGATGGCCGACATCGATGGCGACGGCGACCTGGACCTGCTGGTCACCCAGTGCGGCGACCGCCCGCTGCAGCTGCGCAACGACCAGGCGCTGGAGCACCACTGGCTGGCCGTGCGCCTCGTGGGCAAGGGCGGCAACCGCGACGGGCTGGGCGCGCGCGTCGAGCTCTCGGCGGGCGGGGCCACGCAGCGGCGCTGGATCTCGGCCACGCGCAGCTACCTGGCGCAGGTGGAGCCCGAGGCACGCTTCGGGCTGGGCACGGCTGCGGCCGTGGAACGGCTGGAGGTGACCTGGCCCGACGGCACCCGGCAGGCGGTGGCCGTGCCGGGCGTGGACCGCGTGCTGGTGGTGCGGCAGCCCTAGCCGGCCCGCACTGGAACTGGGGCGCGGGGCACGCGGACGCAGCGCGTGACCGCGCTGGCGCAGCAGGCGAGGTGGGTGTGCCATGACCACCACCCAGCCCCCCATCGTCTCCACCGCCGATCCCGAGGCCTTCGAGCACCTCGTGGCCTCGTTGCGCACCGTGCGCGAGGCCCAGGTGGCCGCTGCAGGCGCCCTCGAGCGCCTGGAGGCCTGCCGCCACTGGCACGTGGCCGGCGCGCCGCGACGACTTGCGCGAGGCGCTGCTGGCCGGGCGCATGAGCCTGGAGAGCGTGGCGGCGCTGCGCGACGTGGTGCTCGACCCCTCGCTGCAGCGCCCGGGCGAGGACCTCGTGGCCACGGCGCCCGACCTGCCCACGCGCCAGCTCGTGCGGCTGGTTCGCCGGCGCGTGGCCGAGCGGCGCGAGGGCGGCCCGGTCGTGGAGGTGACCGTGCACCTCTCGGGACCCGAGCGCGAGCGCCTCGAGCGCGCGCGGCAGCTGGCCTCGCGGCGCGAGGAGCGCGTGCTCACCCTGCCCGAGGCGCTCACGCGCATCGTGAACCACTACCTGGACAGCCACGACCCGCTGCGCGTGAGGCCCGGCACGCGGCGCCTGCCCGACACGCGCGACATCCCCGGGCGCGCGGTGGCATCCGAGGTCAAGCGCTCGCTCGAGCTGCGCTTCGGGGGCCGCTGCGCCGTGGCCAAGTGCGAGCACTTCGTGTGGCTGCACCGGGCGCACGTGCTGGCCAAGGTGCGCGGCGGCGACCAGGAGCAGGAGAACCTCGTGCTGCTGTGCCCGCGCCACCACGGCATGCTCGACCGCGGCGAGATCCGCATCGTGGGCCCGGTGGGCGAGCGCCGCTTCGAGACGGCCACGGGCCTGGACCTGGGCCCGCTGGACCTGCCCAGCGGGGACGACGAGCCGCCGCAGGCCTGCGGCGTGCTGCTCGCGCCCGCCTAGGAGGCCCGCGCGCCGGACCAGCCGGAGTGCATCGTGGGGCCGGGGGGCTGGGCCGCGATGGCCGCTGCCTCCAGCTCGAGCCACGCCTGCCAGCGCTGATCTGCCTCGCCGGGAGGCAGCATCGCGCCCGCCAGCTCGAGGAAGACGCGGTGGTGGCCGCGCTCGGAAGCCTCCAGGGCGGTGTAGAGGCCCAGCAGGTCGCGGTCGGTGGCGGCGGCACGCAGCAGGGCGAAGCGCTCGCAGGAACGCGCCTCGATGAGGGCCGAGACGTGCAGCAGGTCGACGACCTCGGCAGGCCCCTTGCCGGTGCGCACGTGGCGGTGCAGCGCGGCGGCGTAGGGATTGCGGTGCCCGCGCGACATGGCGCTGCCACGCCGTTCCAGCAGGCGCAGCACGCGCCCGAGGTGGTCGGTCTCGTCGCGTGCGACCGCCCCCAGGTGGCGCACCCACTGCTGGGCGAGGCGCTGGTGCGAGGCCCCCTCCTTGTCCAGCGGCCAGCGGTGCATGAGGGAGAGGGCGTTGAGCGCAGCCTTCTTCTCGAGGTGCGCGTGGTCATTGAGCAGCGCCAGCGGGTCTGCGAGGGCCACCCCTGCCCATGCCGCCGGCGTGGCCACGCGCAGCTCGCCCGCCTGTGCCGCGCCCGCCATGGCCGCTAGAGCCCCCGCGGCGGCAGGCGCCGACGGTAGCGCTCGTTGACGCTGGGCCTCTGCGGCCGCTCGTTGCGCCCCACCCACGGCAGCAGGAGGCCCATCAGCAGGAGGCCGCTGGCGAAGCCGCCCAGGTGCGCCCAGTGCGCCACGTTGTCGCCCCGCCCAGCCACGAGCACGGGCACCACGTCCTGCACGAGGAACCACAGCACCATCACCAGCCGCGCCGGGACCAGGAAGGTGCGCACGATGTAGATGAACCAGAACAGCATGCGCACGCGCGCACCCGGGCAGGCCACGAAGTAGAGGCCCTGCACCCCGCTCACGGCGCCCGAGGCGCCCACCAGCACCTGGTCGCTCGCCGAGCCCTCGAACAGCAGGTGCACGTAGAGCGCCGCCACGCCCGTGGCCAGGTACGCGACGAGGAACCGCAGGTGGCCCAGCCGGCTCTCCACGTTGTCGCCGAAGATCCACAGGAACAGGCAGTTGCCCAGCACGTGCAGCCAGCTCACGTGGCAGAACATGTGCGTGAGCACCGTCACGGGATCGGCCACCGCGGGCACGTAGCCCCAGCGGCGCAGTACAGGCTCGAGGCTCTCCTCCCGCCCGCCCTCGCTGGCCATCACGGCGAAGATGGCCACGTTGGCCGCGACCAGCAGCCAGGTGAGCACCGGCTTGCGCAGGTGCTGGTTGGGCTCGTCACCGATCGGGAGCAGCACGAACATGCGCGCCGCAGCATACCCGGCGCAGGCCGCTAGCCGCCCGGCGGCAGCTCCACGTCCACCAGCGGCAGGTCATCGGGGATGGTGAACTTGCGCTCGCGGCCACGCTGCACGTGCCCATCGCGTTCCACCCACGCCTGCAGGTAGTAACGTCCCGGCAGCATCTGGATCTCCAGCGGCGTCACGCCCTCGAGCTCGCGCCAGCGGATGTGCCGGTCCTCCTGCCGCGCGGTGAGCCGCTCGGGCACGCTCACCAGCCGCACGCGCACGCCAGGCGCCTCCCTGCGCCCCTTCTCCCCCATCATGCCCGTGAAGGTCTGGATGCGCAGGCGGTACGGCCCGAGCCCCGGCACGCCAAACCCTGTCTCCACCAGCAGGCGCACTCCCACCTCGGCATCGCCCGGCGCCGGCGCACGCTGGTCGCGCGCCGCCGCGCGCGCCCGCGCCAGCGGCTGGCGCCACGAGCCCCCGCGCACGACCCGCTGCTCGCCCTTGACCGGTCCTGTCGGCAGCGTGACACCCGAGTCCGGGTAGGGCGCAAACCAGTCCCGGCACCACTCCGCCACGTTGCCGTGCATGTCGTGGAGCCCCCATCCGTTGGGCTCGCCCGCGCCAACGGCCCTCGGCCCGGCGCCCAGCCCCCCTGCCCACACACCGGCCGGGGGCTGCTCGCCGCTGCACCAGGCCTGCTCGCTGCCGGCCCTGCACGCGTGCTCCCACTCGGCCTCGCTCGGCAGCCGGTGGAACCAGGTGGGGTCGCCCGCGTTCACCCACGCCAGGAACTCGCCCACCTCGTCGTGCGAGAGCCCGCGCGCCGGCGCATCGTCGCCCTCCTGCTCGCGCGGCGGGGCGCGCAGGGGCCGCCAGGCCCGCACCTCGCCCCAGGTCACCTCGGTGGCGCCGAGGTAGTAGGGCACCAGCAGCTGCACCTCATGCTGGCCCTCGTCTGGCTCCCGGCCGGCCTCGTCGGGTGGCGACCCCCGCCGGTAGGTGGCCGGCGGCACCAGCCGGAAGCGCACGCCACGCGCGTCGCGAATCTCCTCCGGCACGCCAAAGTGAACGGCTGCCTGGCGCTGGCGCGCCGCCGCGGCCTGCGCCAGGGGAGGCCGGGCTCCCGGGGCGCCCGGCTCGGGCGAGGCCCCCGGCCCCAGCCAGTCGCCGCAGGACGCCAGCAGCAGTGCCGCCGCCACGGTGGCGTGCGCCACCCGCCGCGCCAGCCGTCCGGGCGACACCTGTGCCGTGCGCATCCAGCCACCCTACTGCCGGCCGCCGCCAGCCTGTCGCCGCCCGGCCGCGCGCCACGCCGCCCGGCCCGGCGCCCGTTCGGCCCCCCGGCCGCCCGGCGCTAGCCTTGGGGCCCTGTCCGGAGCACCCCGCCATGGCCGCACAGAGCCTCGAGTCCGCGAAGAGCCACCTGCTCGACGAGGTCGTCAAGGAGGCCGGACGCCGAGCCGGCGCCAAGGAGGCCCCCGAGGCCCAGGCCTGGGCCCGCCAGCTCTACGCCGGCGCCCCGCCCCGCGACCTGCTGGGCGAGACGGCCGCCAACCTCGCCGGGGCCGCGCTGGCCCTGTGGGCGCACGCCGCCCAGCGCATGCCCGGCCAGCCCCGGGTGCGCGTCTACCAGCCGGCCCAGCCCGGCGACGGCTGGACCAGCGGCCACGACACCGTCGTCGAGGCGGTCAACGACGACATGCCGCACCTCGTCGACAGCCTGTGCGCCTACCTCAACGGCCACGCCGAGGTGAAGCTGGTGGTGCACCCGGTGGTGCACGTCACGCGCGACGCCGCCGGCCGGCGCACCGCCCTGTGCGCCCCGGGCAAGGCCGGCGCCGGCACGCTGCGCGAGTCGGTGATCCAGGTGCGGCTGGGCGACCTGCCCGCCGCCAGCCGCGCGACGATCCAGGCCGGCGTCGAGGGCGTGCTGGCCAGCGTGCGGCGCGCGATGGACGACCAGGCCAGCCTGCGCGAGCGGCTCGCGGCGCTGGCCACCGACCTCGACGGCGGCCCCGCCGCCCTGCCCGCGCCCGAGCGGGCCGCCGCGGCCGGCTTCCTGCGCTGGCTGGGCCAGGGCCACTTCGTCCTGCTGGGCTACCGCGAGGTGGCCTTCGACGTGGTGGGCGACGATGCCCGCGCACGCATCCTGCCCGGCGCCAGCCTGGGCCTGCTGCGCGACGAGGCCTTCACCCTCTACGACGGCCTGCAGCGCATGACGCGCCTGCCCGAGGGCGCGCGCCGCGCGCTGCTCACGCCCGACGCGCTGCGCGTCACGAAGGCCAGCCGCCGCTCGCCGGTGCACCGTGCCGTGCCGCTGGACGTGATCTCCCTGCCCACGCTGGACGCGGCCGGCAAGGTGGTGGGCGAGCGCTGCCTCATCGGCCTCTTCGCGCTGGGCGTCTACACGCAGGCCCCGCAGCAGATCCCCTACCTCGCCCCCAAGGTGGAGGCCGTGCTGGCGCGCGCCGGCGTGCCGCTGGACGGCCACCGCGGCAAGCAGCTGCGCCACGTGCTGGAGACCTACCCGCGCGACGAGATGTTCCAGTCCAGCGTGGACGAGCTGCTCGGGATCGCCACCGGCATCCTCGACCTGCAGGACCGCGCCCGCGTCGGCCTCTTCACGCGCCGCGACCCGCTCGGCCGCTTCGTCAGCTGCCTGTGCTACGCCCCGCGCGACAAGTTCGACTCCAGCCTGCGCCGGCGCTTCGCGACCATCCTCGAGCAGGCCTTCGGCGGCAAGGTGGACTCCTTCTCCACCATGGCCGGCGACGCGCTGGCGCGCGTGCACTTCCTGCTCACGCTCTCCGGCGGCGCCCCCGCCGAGGTGGACGAGGCGGCCGTCGAGGAGCGCATGCGCGAGGCCGCGCGCTCGTGGCCCGAGCGCATGCAGGCGGCCATGCACGCCCGCGACGGCAGCGACGCCGGCCGCGCGCGCGCGGCGCGCTTCGCGCACGCCTTCTCGCAGGCCTACGAGGAGCGCAACGACCCGGCCACCGGTGCCGAGGACGCCCTGCACGTCGAGGAGGCCCTGCGCGACGGGCTGGCGTTGCACCTGGACCGCGCGCCGGGCGCGGCGGCCTCCTCCCTGCGCTTCAAGGTCTACTTCACCGGCGCGGCCGTGCCGCTCTCGCACGTGCTGCCCATGCTCGAGAACCTCGGCGTCGTGGTGGCCGAGGAGTTCCCCTACGAGGCCACCCTGCAGGACGGCGGCGGCACGGTGCGCATCCGCGAGTTCGAGATGCACACCGCCGACGGCCGCGACGTGGACGTGGCCACGCTGCGCGAGCGCTTCCAGGAGGCCTTCGCGCAGGTGTGGAAGGGCGCGATGGAGAACGACGGCCTCAACCGGCTGGTCGTGGCCGCGGGCCTCTCGGCCCGCGAGGTGACCGTGCTGCGCGGCTACGCGAAGTACCTGCGGCAGGCCGGCATCCCCTTCAGCGAGGCCTACATGGCGGGCGTGCTGGCGCGCCATGCCGAGGTGGCCCGCCTGCTGGTCGACCTCTTCGCGCGGCGCTTCGACCCCGCGCGCGAGGCGCGCCGCGAGGCCGACGCCAAGGCGCTGGTCGAGCGCATCCACGCGCGCCTGGCGGCCGTGACCAACCTCGACGACGACCGCATCCTGCGCCGCTTCCTCAACGCCATCGAGTGCACGCTGCGCACCAACGCCTGGCAGCGCGACGGCCAGCGC
>JBJTIJ010000250.1:0-10777 GCA_046094945.1 Planctomycetia bacterium
CTCGTAGACCTCCCGATTGCGGTCGAGATCGCGGAGCGCGCAGGCGAACGCCCCGAGAGCGCCTTGGTCCGCCGACGGATCGAGGCGACGCGAGTAGACGCCGGGAAGTTCCGCATAGTGCTCACCTCTGGCGACCCAGACGTACGCGGATTTGCCGCCCTGGACCCAGAGTGGGACCTAGTGCAATGGCATCGCGACGGGTCGGTAACCGCGGCGAAGGTCGGAACGCCAGGATCTGCCCGATTCGTTCTGCTGATGAGACGGTTATTCTCCTTGTCGGGGATCGTCGTAGACCCGCGTGGGAGCCCTCTGCCAGGGGCCGAGCTCAGTTACTCCATTTCGTCCATGGCCGACGGGGCCGTCAGCAGCGAAGGGGAGGTGACGCTCACCGACCAAGAAGGGCGTTTCAAGATTGGACCTTTCTCCGCCGAGGCAGGCTCTGGCTTGCCTCGTGGGTTCCCAAGTTCTGATGAGATCACCGTTCGCAAGGCACAGTACGCCACTCTCGTCCTCGCTCCGAGATCAATTGAAAGTCGTGATCGCACCCATGTGGTCGTGAGGATGCAGGGCGGAGTCAGACTGTTCGGCAGCCTGCTCAACGACTTGCGTGAGCCAGTTCTTGGCGTGCCAGTAGTTGTCGAGTATCCTGGCGCACCATTGCTGCGAAAGGGCACGCGAACGGACGCGCAAGGCCAGTGGAGCGTTGGCGCGCTGACGCCGGGCGCGGTGATCGTGAGGACGCGTGCAGAGGGCGGGCGCGCAAGCGTGAGGCGCGAGATCGTCCTCGATCATGATGAGACAAGCATTGAGTTGGTCGCAGAGTCGCTGCGGCTATCCCGCACGCCTGTGGTTACGCAAGTCCTCGGTCTTGGCGTGGCAGACCTTGATGATGAGATGAGGGCAGCATACACACTTCCGTCGGATGCATAGGTCGTCGTGTTGAACGTGGGCGAGGGGCCTCTTGCCGCGCCTGGAATTGAGGTGGGCAGCAGCCTGCTCGCCGTGGACGAACGCCCTGTACAGTCTGTGCGCCAGTTTGTGGAAGGCTTGATTGGGACCGCAATGAGTGGCGGTGAACTCGCCGAGCGCACGATCGTGCACTCCGTTTGGAACGACCGGCTTCAAGGGACAGGGACCGCACGGCTGAACCTGTTGCGGGCGCAGCGAGCAGAGCTCGAAGCGCTACGGGGACAACTCGCACGTTAGATGCGAGCAAGAGAGTCATTCCGTCGGCTGGGATGGCGTGTCCAGGTGGTGGCGCAGCGCCCGGCGACCGTAGGCCGGGACTTCCGGCGTCGTTATCGGCTGCTCGTCAAGCGCATCCTCCGCAAGCACGGCTACCCCCCGGACAAGCAGGAGAAGACGACGCAGACCGTGCTCGAGCAGGCCGAGGTCCTGTCGGGGACGTGGGCGTCCTGAAGAGCGTCCGCGTCCTGCCCTATACTCGCGGACATGAAGACTGTCCTCTCCGCGATCCTGCTCTCCTTCCTCCTGCTCCTGCCCGGCCCGGTGCCCGGAGCCGGCGGCCGCCCCAGCGAGGCCTCGGCCGCGCCGGTGGAGACGGCCGCCACGACCGGCCGCGAGATCATGGGCTGGGTGCCGCCCTACGGCGTGAGCGCCTGCAAGACGGCGGTCACGGCCGACTTCGGCGCCTACGACGTGAAGGATGCGCTCACGCGCGTGGGCCTGCAGTTCTGGGTGCCGAACACCGACGGCACGCTCAAGTACGCCACGCACGAGTCGTACAAGCCCAGCGACAGCGACGTGTCGTGGTGGAAGGCGTGGGCCCAGCCGCTGGGCATCAAGGTGCTGCTCACGGTCTACAACAACACGGGCAGCTGGGACTGGTCGCTGGCGCGCGCCGCCTTCGCCACCAACCGCGCCACCTTCGTGGCCGCGCTGCTGGCCGAGGTGGACCGCCTGGGCCTCGATGGCGTGGACGTGGACTTCGAGGCCATCGGCAGCTTCGACGCCGACCGCGCCGCCTTCGCGGCCTTCATCAACGACCTCTCCGCGGGCCTCAAGACGCGCGGCAAGCTGCTCACGGTGGACTCGTTCCACTACATCTGGAACGCGCCCAACCAGTCGTGGTGGCCCGACTGGGTGGGCAAGGTCGACACCGTGCACCCCATGGGCTACGACGACCTCTACGAGGGCGGCACCAGCTACCACAAGTACTCGTTCCAGCAGAACACGGGCGTCTCGGCCGGCTTCCCGGCCTCGGCCATCGTGATGGGCTTCCCGACCTGGGTGAACAGCTGGGGCACCTCCTCGGGCCGCGGCACCACGGCGCTGGCGCACGTGCAGGAGGTGCGCTTCGACCTGGCGCAGCCGGCCGGCGTGGCGCTCTGGGACCTGCAGCTCACCGGCTCGGCCTGGCGCGACAGCAACCTGTGGGCCGAGCTGGCCGCGCTCAAGGGCTCGGGCAGCACGGGCAACCGCACGCCCACCGCCTATGCGCAGACCGTCTCCACCACCAAGGACACGGCCGTGGCCATCACGCTCACGGGCTACGACGCCGACGGCAACGCGCTCACCTACGCCATCGCCACGCAGCCCACGCGCGGCACGCTCACGGGCACGCCGCCCTCGGTCACCTACACGCCCTCCTCGGGCTGGACCGGCAGCGACACCTTCACCTTCACGGTCAACGACGGGCAGGCCACCTCCAGCGCGGCCACGGTGACCGTGCTCACGGGCGGCACCAACGGCCCGCTGCCCTCCGGCTGGAGCAGCGCCGACGTGGGCGCCCCGGCGCTGGCCGGCTCGGCCGCCTACGACAGCACGCTGGGCAGCTTCACGCTCACGGGCGCGGGCACGGGCCTGTCGGGCTCGGCCGACCAGTTCCGCTACGCCTACGGCTCGCTGAGCGGCGACGGCGACATCCTGGCGCGCGTGGACAGCATGGGCAGCGGCAGCACCGGCCTGGCCGGCGTGATGATCCGCGAGGGCACCGGCACGAGCGCCGTGCACCACTTCTTCGGCCGGCGTGCCGACGGCCGCCTGCTGTGGATCCGCCGCACGCTCGCGGGCAAGTCCACCAGCCTCTCGGACACCGGCGCGGCCGGCACGCCCGTGTGGGTGCGGCTCGTGCGCGCGGGCGGCAGCATCACCGCCTACCGCAGCGCCGACGGCACCACGTGGACGCGCGTGAACAACGCCAAGGCCTCGATGGCCACCACCGTGACCGCCGGCCTCGTGGTCTCCAGCGGCTCCACCTCGTCGCTGCTGCTGGCCGTCTTCTCGCGCGTGAGCCTGGTGCCCTAGCGCGGCCGGCCGCCGGCGGGCGGCGGGCCACCCGGGTCGGTGACGGGGACCTGGGTCTTCCAGTCCACCCTGGCGCGCTGGCCCTGCGCGATGAGCTCGCGCGCGTCCTTGCGGCCCGGGTCGTGGCGCGCCAGCGCCGTGGCCAGCGCCTTCTCCAGTGCTGCCGGCGTGGCCTCGGTGGCCTGCG
Source organism: Planctomycetia bacterium (assembly GCA_046094945.1). Classification (GTDB taxonomy): domain Bacteria; phylum Planctomycetota; class PLA2; order PLA2; family JAEUHO01; genus CAXQZU01. The sequence continues at coordinate 3,455 of JBJTIJ010000250.1, forward strand.
CCAGCACCTTGCCCTCGAGGCCGAAGGCGTCGGGCTGCACCAGCACCAGCGTGGCGCCTGCCTCCACGCCCGGGATGCCCTTGAGCTCGGCGCTCGACGTGGCCGGCGCCCAGGTGAAGCGGCCGCGGAAGGCCTCCGACCACGCCAGCGGGCGCAGGGCTTGCTCGAGCCGGGCTCGCGTGGCCTCGTCGCGCGCCACGACCACGGCCAGCGGCAGCATGTCGCAGGCTGCGGCGTCCAGCGCCCGGCGCACGTCCACGCACCACGGCAGGGCGCCCGGCTCTGTGCGCGTCGCCTCCTTGGCGGGGTAGCGGCGGCGCGCCGCGGCCATCTCCTCGACCATGGCCTCCACCTCCAGCAGGCCGCTGCCGCCGTAGACCATGCCGGGCGAGCGGCCGGTGCGCGACAGGCGCGTGCTGCCGTCGGGGCCCAGCAGCGCGTAGACGCTGTTCTCCAGCGCCCCGCTGCGGCCGCGGAACAGCGACTCCAGCAGCCGGGCCTCCTCGGCGTCCTCGTAGGTCAGCAGGCGCACGCACACGAAGTCACGCGAGACGCGCACCACCGTGCTGTCGGACAGGAAACTCCTGTCCATCTCTTGCTTGCCGGGTCACCAGACGCCGGAGATGCCGTGGCAGTGCGGCGCGGCCGACACCAGCAGGATGGGCTTGCCGGTGCGCGCGGCCTCGGCCTTGGCGCCGGCCCAGGTGCCGTACCACGCGATGGCGTCGCGCTGGGCCGCCGGCACGCCGCTGCCCACCACCTCGCCCTGCGGGCCGCGGCCGCCGGGCGGCTCGGCGCCCGCCCGCCCGGGCAGCGCCGTGCCCAGCACGGCCGCCAGCAGGGGCAGGACCATCCACGACAGGCGAGCACAGGCCAGCAGCTTCATGACCGGTCTCCGGGGGGACCTGCCTTACTACCCCCGCCGGCCCCGCCCGTAGCGCCCTCGCCACCCACCCGCGCTCGGCGGGTGCCGGATAGCGGGTGCCTGACCCACTTCCACCACCCTGCGCCCATCGCGGCCCGTCCGCCGCGCGGTACGGCGCGCACCGCACGGCCCACCGCGAGCGGCCGGGGCCCGCTGCCACCGACGCCACCACGCCCGGGACGCCCGCCCTAGGCGCGGGCCGCCAGCCGCGCCACCACCGCCTCGGCCAGCCGCACGGCGCCCGCGGGGCCCTCGCCGAAGAACAGGAAGGGCTCCACCTGCTCCAGCTCCATGAGCAGCAGGCGGCCGTCGCGCACGATGCCGTCCACGCGCGCGTAGAGGCCCGGCTCGGGCGCCGCGGCCAGCACGGCCTGCGCCTGCTCGAGCAGCGCAGGCGCGGGCTCCATGGCCACGTGCACGCCGCCGTGCGTCCACTGCACGCGCCAGTCGCCGGGCTTGGCGCGCTTGCGCACGGCGTGGCTGTAGCGGCCCTCGAAGAACACCAGCGAGACCTCGCCCTCGGCCTCGATCTCGGGCAGGAAGGGCTGCGCCAGCAGCGCACCGCCGGCCAGCACCTCGGCGAAGGCTGCCTGCGCGCCGGCCAGCTCGCCCGCACGCAACCGGTGCGTGCGCCAGGCGCCGCCCGAGACGGCGGGCTTGACCACCACCTCGCGCCAGCCCGCCTCGTGCATGCGTGCCTGCACGCGCGCCTGCGCCTCGCCCACCGGCGTGCCGGCGGGGACGAACAGCGTGGGCGGCAGCGCCACGCCGCGCGCGGCCAGGTCATTCAGGTAGTGCTTGTCGCCGTTCCAGCGCACCAGCGCCGGCGGGTTCCACGTGCGCACGCCAGCCCGCTCCAGCCCCGCCAGCCACGGGAAGAACTCGCCCGGCCGCTCGTAGTAGTCCCACACCGAGCGCAGCAGCACGGCGTCGAAGGCCGTCCAGTCGCGCGGCACGTCCCACACGGCGGGCTCCACCGCCACGCCCCGCGCGGCCAGCGCGGCCGCCAGCGGCAGGTCGTCCTCCAAGAGGCGCGGGTAGGCGGCGCAGGTGGCGATGGCCAGGCGTGCGGTCATGCCACGCATGCTACGGCGCGCGGCGCCTACACTCGCGGCGTGGACTGCCCTGCACTGGATGCCTGGACCGAGCCGGCGAGCAAGCTCGCGCGCGCCCCCCACTACGTGCTGCACCGCGCGCTGGCGGCCCTGCAGGCGCAGGGCCTCGCGTGGCGGCAGCTGCCGGCGCCGGGGCGCCGCGCGCCTGCCGCGGCGCCCCGCGACCCCGCCCCGCTGGCCGTGCTGCACGTGGACCTGAGCGTGGTGCCGCCCGCCTGCCAGCCGCCGCCCGGGCTCTACGCCAGCACGCTCAACGCCGCGGCGCTGGACATCCGCCGCACGCGCTACACGCAGGCCCGCCTGCTGCCCGGCGCCGCCTGGCGCGGGCCCGTGATCGTCAAGAGCGTGCTCAACCACCGCGGCCTGCCCGAGCACGTGCACCGCCGGCACGTGGAGGCCGGCTACCGCTGGCGCCAGCGCCTGCTGCGGCTGCTGGGCATCGACGCCACGGCACGCGCCTGCCCGCCCTACGCCATCTACGACTGCCCCGACGAGGTGCCGCCGCGCACGTGGGACGACCCCGGCCTGCTCGTGGAGCGCTTCCTGCCCGGCGTGCTGGAGCTGCCGGTGGTCAAGCACCGCTGGGACTTCCTGCTGGACGTCGAGGTGCGCAAGCGCTCCACCTTCAGCACGCTGCGCTGCGAGCCGGGCAGCGCGCTGGACGTGGTGCCCTTCGGGGAGGTGCCTGCGCCGGTGGCGCGCGTGCGCCGCGAGCTGGGGCTGGAACTGGGCTCGATCGACTTCTTCATGGTGGACGGCGAGGCCGTGGTGGTGGACGCCAACAAGACCACCACCACCGACGAGACGCTCGAGCAGCGCTTCCCCTTCGTGGCGCGCTTCATGGCCGAGGTGGGCGAGCGCGTGGTGGCGGCCGTGCGCGCGGGCCGCTGGCACGCGCCGGCGCCGCGCTGCGCACCTGCCGGGCCGGACGCCGGCGCGGCGCCTCAGGGGGCCGCCGGCACGCGGTAGAAGCGGCGCTTGGCCAGCTCGGTGGCGGCCAGGTAGGCGGCCACGGTGGCCAGCACGGCGCCCAGCTGCGCCAGCGCCAGCGGCACGAAGCCGAAGGCGGCCGCCAGCGGGCCGGCGAAGGGCAGCAGCAGCGCCGCGGCGGCCGCGGCCAGCGTGGTGCCCAGCAGCAGCGGGCTGGGCCGGCTGCGCCAGGCGGCGCCGCGCGTGCGCAGCACGAGCACCACGCCCAGCTCGGTGAGCAGCGAGATCACGAACCAGGCCGTCTGGAAGGTGGCCGCCTCCACGCGCAGCACCCACAGCAGCAAGGCGAAGGCCAGCAGGTCGAACACCGAGCTCAGCAGGCCGAAGGCCAGCATGAAGCGCCGCACCTCGGGCAGCGACCAGCGCTGCGGGCGCTGCAGGCGCGTGGGGTCGGCGCGGTCGCCGGCCAGCGCCAGCGCGGGCAGGTCGCTCAGGAAGTTGTTGAGCAGGATCTGCGTGGCCAGCAGCGGCAGGAAGGGCAGCAGCGGCGCGGCCAGCGCCATGCTGACCATGTTGCCGAAGTTGGCGCTGGTGGTGATGGCCACGTAGGTCAGCGTGTTGGCCAGCGTGCGCCGCCCGCCCAGCACGCCGTCGCGCAGCACGTCGAGGTTGCGCTCCAGCAGCACGATGTCGGCGCTCTCGCGCGCCACGTCCACGGCCTGGTCCACCGAGATGCCCACGTCGGCGGCATGCAGCGCCGGCGCGTCGTTGATGCCGTCGCCCAGGTAGCCCACCGCATGCCCCGTGCGCTGCAGCGCGCGCACGATGCGCTCCTTCTGCTGTGGGTCGATCTCCACGAACAGCACGCTGCGCTGCGCCACCTGCCACAGCGCCTCGTCGGGCAGCGCAGCCACCTCGGCGCCCGTCACCAGCGCGCCGGCATCGAGCCCCACCGCGCGCGCCACGTGCTGCGTGACGTGGCGGTTGTCGCCGGTCACCACCTTCACCTGCACGCCCAGGCCGGCGAGGTCCTGCACCATGCGCGGCGCATCGGCGCGCGGCGGGTCCAGGAACAGCAGGAAGCCCTCAAAGCGCATCCCGGCCTCGTCCTCGCGCTGCCAGGCCGCGCGTGCCGGCGCGCGCCGCGTGCACAGGCCCAGCACGCGCATGCCGGCCTCGCCGGCGGCCTGCGCCCGCGCAGCCAGCCGCGCGCGGGCCTCCCCATCCAGCGGCTGCTCGCCGCCCGCGACGGCCACGCGCTCGCAGGCGGCCAGCACGCTGCCGAAGGCGCCCTTCGTCACCAGCAGGTGCTCGCCGGGCGAGCCCTCGCCAGCCACCACCACCGTCAGGCGCCGGCGCTGGAAGTCGTAGGGGATCTCGTCCACCTTCACCACGCCCTCGGTGGAGATGCCGCGGCGCTGCGCGGCCTCCACGATGGCCGCGTCCAGCGGGTTCTCGATGCCCGTCTCCAGGCGCGCGTTGAGCGCGGCCAGCCGCGCCACGGCCGCCGAGGGCTGCCCGCCCGTGTCCAGCGCCTCGTAGAGCACGACGCGCCCCTCGGTGAGCGTGCCGGTCTTGTCGGTGCACAGCACGTCCATGCTGCCGAGGTCCTCGAGCGCCTCGGGCCGGCGCACGATGACGCCCTCGCGGCCCAGCCGGCGCGCGCCCGAGGCCAGCGTCACGCTCACGATGGCCGGCAGCAGCTCGGGCGAGAGGCCCACGGCCAGCGCCAGCGCGAAGAGCAGCGAGTCGGCCCACGGCCGGCCCAGCAGCAGGTGCAGGGCCAGCACGCCACGCACCAGCGCCAGCATCACGCGCAGCAGCAGGTCGCCGAACTGATGCAGGCCGCGCGCGAAGGCGCCGGCCGGCGGCCGCGTGCGCAGGCGCGCCACGATGCCGCCGAAGGCCGTGGCGCGCCCCGTGGCCAGCACCAGCACGCGCGCCGTGCCGCTGCGCACCGAGGCGCCCATCCACACGCAGTTGGTGCGCGCGGGCAGCGGCGTGCCCGGCGGCAGCACGCCCGGGTGCTTCTCCACCGGGAAGGACTCGCCCGTGAGGCTGGCCTCGCTGACCAGGAAGTCGCGCGCCTCCAGCACGCAGCCGTCGGCCGGCACGAGGTTGCCGGCGCTGAGCAGCACCACGTCGCCCGGCACCAGCGTGGCGGCGGCCACCACCTGCTCGCGCCCGTCACGCACCACGCGCGAGAGCAGCGCCAGGCGCTGGGCCAGCGCCTCCACGGCATGCCCGGCGCGCAGCTGCTGCCACCAGCCCAGCAGCCCCGAGCCGGCCACGATGGCCAGCACGATGGAGGCGTCCACCCACTCGCGCAGCCACAGCGACACGCCCGCCGCGAAGAGCAGGATCAGCACCAGCGGGCTGGCCAGCTGCTCGCCCAGCAGACGCCAGGGCCCGCGGCGCGCCACGTCCTCGACGCGGTTGGCGCCGTGCACGGCCAGGCGCCGCTGGGCCTCGCCGGCCTCGAGCCCGCCCGGCCCCGAGCCCTGCTCGTCCAGCAGCGCTCCCGGCTCGCGGCTCCACGCAGGCTGCGCGCTCACGGCCACCGTCCCCTCGCCGCCGGCCGCGACCCCCGCGGCCGGCCAGCACGCCAGCCTACGCGCACCTGCGCCGCTAGGCCGGCGCCTGCGAGGCCTCCACCAGCGCCTGCACGGCCGAGAGCCGCCGGTCGCGCTCGGCGGCGCTGGCGGCCACCACCGTCACGTGGCCCAGCTTGCGCGCCGGGCGTGCGTCCTTGCCGTAGAGGTGCACGTGCGCGCCCTCGATGGCCAGCAAGGCCTCCAGCGGCGGCACGCTGCCCACGAGGTTGACCATGCCGGCATGGCCGCGCGCGCCCGTCGCGCCCAGCGGCAGGCCCAGCCCGGCGCGCAGGTGGTTCTCGAACTGGCTGGTCTCGGCGCCCTCGAGGGTCCAGTGGCCCGAGTTGTGCACGCGCGGGGCCATCTCGTTGGCCAGCAGGCGGCCGCCCTCCTCGAACATCTCCAGCGTCAGCACGCCCACGAAGCCCAGGTCGTCCATCAGCCGGCCCACGTAGCCGCGCGCGGCCTCCTCCAGCCCGGGCGCCAGGCCCGGCGCGGGCGCGCGCGACACGCGCAGGATGCCCTCGCGGTGCACGTTCTCCACCAGCGGGTACATGCGCACCTCGCCCTGCTGCGAGCGCACGGCGATGGCCGACACCTCGCGCGTGAAGGGCACGAGGCGCTCCAGCAGCAGCGGCGTGCCGCCCAGCGCCGCGAGCGCGCGCCGCGCCTCCTCCTCGGTGCGCACCACGGCCTGCCCCTTGCCGTCGTAGCCCGAGCGGCGCGTCTTGAGCACGGCCGGCAGGCCCACGCGCGCCAGCGCCGCCGCCAGCGACTCCAGCCCGTCCACCGGCGCGTGCTCGGCCACCGGGATGCCCAGCGCCTGGAAGTGCGCCTTCTCGCGCAGCCGGTCGCTGCCCTCGGCCAGCGCGCGCGCCGGCGGGAAGATGCGCGCGCTGCGCCCCACGCGCTCGAGCGCAGCCACGGGCACGTTCTCGAACTCGTAGGTCACGTGCGTGAGGCCGGCCGCGAAGCGCTCGAGTGCGGCCGGGTCGTCGTAGCGGCCCACGTGCAGCTCGCCCACCGGCGCCGCCGGCGGGTGCGTGCCGGGGTCGAGGAAGCGCAACGCGATGTCCAGCGGCCGGCCCGCCAGCGCCAGCATGCGGCCCAGCTGGCCGGCACCCAGGCAGCCGACGGTGCGGATCACGGCTGCACCCGCGGGTCGGGGTGCGCCAGCACGTCCTGCGCCCGGCGCGCCCGGTCGGCCTCCAGCCGCGCGCGCACCTCGGGCCGCGTGAGCGCCAGCACCTGCGCCGCCAGCAGGGCCGCGTTGATGGCGCCGGCCTTGCCCACCGCCAGCGTGCCCACCGGGATGCCGGCCGGCATCTGCGCGATGGACAGCAGCGCGTCCACGCCCTGCAGGTGGCCCACCGGCACGGGCACGCCCAGCACGGGCAGCTGCGTCTTGCTGGCCGCCATGCCCGGCAGGTGCGCGGCGCCACCGGCGCCGGCGATGAGCACCTGCAGGCCGCGCTGCGCCGCCGTCGAGGCGTACTCGAAGAGCAGGTCGGGCGTGCGGTGCGCCGAGACCACGCGCGCCTCGTAGGGGATGCCCAGCGCCTCCAGCATCTGGCCGGCGTGCTGCAGCACGTCCCAGTCGCTGCGCGAGCCCATGATGAGGCCCACCAGCGGGGCGGCGACGGGCGCGGGGGCGGGGCTCATCGGGACCTCCAGCCGGTCAGGCATCCGACCCTAGCGCAGGAGCGTGCCCTGTCCACGGAATCCATCCACCGCGCCCATCCAGCAGGCTCAGCGCGAC
>JBJTIJ010000251.1:0-2389 GCA_046094945.1 Planctomycetia bacterium
GGGGACGGGGACGGGAACAGGGACGCGGGCGCGAGCGGGAACGCGCGCCGCGCGACTCTAGCGCCCGCTCGCAGCCCGCGGAAGGCCGCAGGCGCCCCCCGGCGCCCACCGCGTGCGCCCCGGCTCAGGCCGCCGGCGGCGCCTCGCCCAGCACGAGGGCGCGCACGGCGCGCACGCTCTCGGGCAGGCCCATCACGGCCAGCAGGTCGCCCTCGGCCAGCGGCAGGTCGGGATCCGGGTTGGCCGTGGTGCTGCCCTCGCGCGTGAGGGCGATCACCATGGCGCCCGTCTGGCGCCGCAGGTCCAGGCTGCGCAGCGAGCGGCCGGCCAGCGGGCTGCCCGGCGGCAGGGCCAGCGTCGAGACGTCGGCCTCGGCCAGCAGCGCATCGAGGTCCTCGGCCGGCACGGGCGGCACCGACCCGTCCAGCAGCGAGGCGTAGCGGTCGCGGCGGATGGTGGCCTTCTCGCGCGCCACCAGGCGGTCGCTGACGCCGTAGGCAGACAGCGCGCGGCCCGCCAGCTCCAGCGAGGTCTCGAACTCCTCGCTCACCACGTCCTGCGCGCCCAGCGTGCGCAGCGCGTCCACCTCGGAGAGCAGGCGCGTGCGCACGGCGATGTAGACCACCGGGCTGATCTTGCGGGCCACGGCCACGATCTGGCGCGCGGCCGCCGGGTCGGGGATCGCGATCACGAGGGCGCGCGCGTCGCCGATGCCCATGTGCTGCAGCATGCCCTCCTGCGTGGCATCGCCGTAGGCCACGTGCGGCACCTTGCCGCGCAGCTCGCGCACCGTGGCCGGGTTGAGGTCGATGACGGCGTGCGGCACCTTGTGGCGCAGCAGCACGCGCCCCACGTTGCGGCCCGTCACGCCATAGCCCACCAGGATCACGTGGTCGGCGAGCGAGGTGCCGCTGGCCCCGCCCTCGCTGGCCTGCGCCGCGCGCAGGCCGCGCCGGTCGGCCAGCCCGGCCAGGCCGCGCATCACGTAGGGCGCCAGCGCCATCGAGAGCACGGCCACGCTCACGAACTGCGTCTCGAGGGCCTCGGGGAACAGGCCCTGCTCGCTGCCGGCCTTGGCCAGCACGAAGGAGAACTCGCCCACCTGCGCCACGCCAGCCGCGCCCAGCACCATGCCGCGCGGCCCCAGCCGCAGCGCCAGCGCGGGCAACGCGCCCGTGAACAGCTTGAGGCCGATGGCGCCGGCCACCAGGCCCACCGAGAGCAGCGGGGCGGCCACCCACGCCATGGGCACCAGCATCATGCCCACCGAGGCGAAGAACAGGCTTGAGAGCGCGTCCTTGAGCGGCGTGATCTCGCTGAGCACCTGGTGCGCGTAGGGGCTGCCGGCCAGCACGATGCCCGCGATGAAGGCCCCCATGGAGGCCGAGCCGGCCACCAGGCCGCAGAGCCAGGCCGTGCCCAGCGCGCCCACCAGCGTGGCCAGCGTGAAGGCCTCGCGGCTGCGCGTGCGCACCACGCGCTCGAGGAACCACGGGATGAAGAAGCGCGCGCCCACGGCCAGGCCGGCCAGCTTGACGGCCGTGAGCGCCAGCCCCGACCACGCCGCGCCCACGTCCACCGCCGTGCCCGCCCACAGCGGCAGGAACAGGATGGCCGGCACCACGCTCAGGTCCTGCGCGATGGACACGCCCAGGCCGAAGCGCCCGTGCGGGGCCTCCACCTCGCCGCGGTCGCCCAGCACGCGCAGCAGCACCGTGGTGCTCGTCTGGGACACCATGTAGCCCAGGAAGGTGGCCTGCCCCAGCGTCAGGCCCAGCAGCACGCCGGGCACCGCCACCAGCGTCACGGTCAGCAGGATCTGCAGGCCGCCGCCCAGCAGCACGTACGACTTGAGCCGCAGCAGCTCGCTCACCGAGAACTGCAGGCCCACGGTGAACAGCAGGAAGACGACGCCGATCTCGCCCAGCTGGCGGCTGGACTCCTCGGAGTCGATGAGCGCGAAGCCGTTGGGGCCCACCAGCAGGCCGGCCAGCAGGAAGCACACCACCGAGGGCACGCGCAGGCGGCCGAGCACGCCCACCGCCACGAGTGCTGCGGCCATCACGAGGACGATGTCGCGCAGCAGGCTTTCCATGCATGGCCTCGGAGGAGGCGCGGGGTATACCACGCGCGCGCCCGGCCCCGGCCCGCCTGCGCGCGGCCCGGCCCGGCGCGCGGCGACCACGCGGCGACGCGCCCCGGGACGCCACGGTGCGCCGCAGGCCGGCGCGTCGTCGGGCCGCCCGTGACAAGGCCGTTCGTCCCTTGCGTCGCGTCCCCCCACGGCCCGCCACGCCCTCATCGCGGGGCCGTGCTCCCGGGCAGCACGGTCGACCCCTCCTTGCCCGTCGCACCTGCACCCATCCAAGCGCGCCCTGGCGCACCCTGC
>JBJTIJ010000252.1:0-5598 GCA_046094945.1 Planctomycetia bacterium
GGGGGGCGCTCACGGGCAGGGGGAGGGGCGGCGCGCCTAGCAGCGCAGCACGCTCTCCACGCGCAGGCCCGGCACGCGGGCGCGGCCGCGCAGGCCCTCGAGCTCGATGAGCACGGTGGCGCCGGCCAGCTCGCCGCCCAGCCGCCGCGCCAGCGAGGCCGCGGCGGCCAGCGTGCCGCCCGTGGCCAGCACGTCGTCCACCAGCAGCACGCGCTGGCCCGGGGCCACGGCGTCGGCGTGCACCTCCAGCACGGCCTCGCCGTACTCCAGCGCATAGGCCTCGCGCAGCGTGGCGCCCGGCAGCTTGCCCGGCTTCCTCAGCGGCACGAAGCCCGCGCCCAGCATGAGCGCCATGGGCGCGCCGAAGAGGAAGCCGCGGCTCTCGATGGCCAGCACGCGGTCGATGCGCGCATCGCGGAAGGGCGCGGCCATGCGCTCGCAGGCCTCGCGCAGGGCCTCGGGCCGCGCCAGCAGCGGCGTCACGTCGCGGAACAGGATGCCCTTGCTGGGGAAGTCGGGGACGTTGCGGATGACCTGCGACAGATCCATGCGGGCGGCTCACCGGCGGGGCAGGCCGGAGTGTAGCCCGCGCAGCCCGTGCGGCCCCCCGGGGGCCGCGCCCGCCGTGGCCGGCGCCGGTGGCGGGCCCTGCGCGCAGGCCTATACTCGCGCCCGACGGGCCTGCTGGGGCCCGCTGGAGGCCCTCGCATGCTGCGCCGCATCCCGCTCGTCCTCGCCGTGCTGGCCCTGCTCGTGGGCGGTGGCTGGCTGCTGCGCCCGGCCGTGGGCGGGCCGGCCGAGGACGCGCAGGCGGCGGCCGTGAAGGCCGGCGAGGCGCTGTGGAAGAAGTCGTGGGGCGGCAAGTCGTGCGCCGAGTGCCACACGTCGGGCCCCAACGCCATGAAGGCGGCCCGCCTCAAGGCCTACCCGAAGTTCGACCGCGCGCTGGCCAAGGTGGTCTCTGCCCAGCAGAAGATCAACCAGATGATCGTCGAGAAGAGCCGCGGCACGGCCCTCGAGCTGGGCAGCGACGCCCTCAACGCCCTAGAGGCCTACATCAGCACGCTGCGCTAGCGCGCGGCACGCGTGCCACGGCAGCCACACGGGGCGACACGGCACCGCAGGTGCGCAGGCCGGGCCGACGGCCCCGCCTCTGCGGCCGGGTTGGCGGGCTGGGCGTGCGTGCTGTGCCTGCGGGCCTTGCCTGCGGGCCTTGCCTGCGAGCCGTGCCTGCGGGTGCGAGCGCAGGACGCGCTGCGTTGGCCCGCGTGCGCGCGCCGGGGCGGGCAGGCAGGCTTCCCGGCTGGAGGATCCGCATGCCGCGTGCCGTAGCGCTCGCCCTGCTCGTGCTGCTCGCGGGCTGTGGCGTGCTTGAGGGCAGGGCCTCGCAGCCTGCGCCCGTGGGCCCGTCGAAGCCGGGGCCGGCGTGGGCACGCGGGGTGAGCGAGGCGCAGCGGCGTGAGGCGGCGCGCCTGGGCGTGCCGGTGGCCTACGAGGAGCCGGTGGCGGGCATGCGCTTCGTGCTGGTGCCGGGGGGCAGCTTCACGATGGGCTCGCCTGAGGGCGAGGAGGGACGCCATGGCGACGAGGGCCCGCAGCAGCGCGTCACGCTGGCGCGCTTCTACCTGTCGGTGCACGAGGTGACGAACGCCCAGTACCGCAAGAAGGAGGCGGGGCACGACAGCGGCCAGGTCGAGGCAGGCGGCAAGGCGTACCGGCTGGATGGCCCGCAGCAGCCGGTGGTGCTGGTGGACCATGAAGAGGCGCGGGAGTATGCGTCGTGGCTGACGGCGCGCTCGGAGGCGGGGCAGGTGTATGCGCTGCCCAGCGAGGCGCAGTGGGAGTACGCCTGCCGTGCGGGCACGTCGGCGCGGTGGTCGTTCGGGGACCGGTTGTCCGACCTCCCGCGGCACGGCAACTTCGCCGACCGGCTGGCGCCTGCGCTAGAGGCTCTCGAGGAGTGGCGCGACGACACGGTGGACGACGGGCATGCGGTGGCGGCGCCGGTGGGGTCGTATCCTGCGAATGCATGGGGCCTGCACGACATGCACGGCAACGTGTGGGAGTGGTGCGCGGACGACTGGCACGAGAGTTATGCGGGCGCGCCGGCGGACGGGCGTGCGTGGATCGACAGCCCGCGGGCCGCCCAGCGCGTGCTGCGCGGCGGCTCCTGGAGCAACACCGCCCGGTCCCTGCGCTCGGCCCACCGCGCCGTGGCCGTGCCGTCCGGGCGCGGCGACTTCCTGGGCTTTCGCCTCGCCAGGGCCGTCACGGCGCAGTGACCTCACCACGTCACCACGTGGCGGTTGCGCGGGCTGCGGCCCGGGTGCTGGCGCGGGCCGGAGGGTGGGGCCGGCGCCCCGGCCGCAGGCGAGCGCAGCGAGCGCGGCGGGCCTACATCTGCTCGGGCGCGGCGATGCCCAGCAGGGCCAGCGTGTTGGCCATGGCCTGGCGCACGGCGTCGCACAGGCAGAGGCGCGCGGCGCGCAGCGCAGGGTCGTCGCACAGCACGCGCAGGGTGCGGTCGCGGCCGCCGGCCGTGTGGTAGGCGTGGAAGGCCTCGCACAGGTCCAGCAGGTGCTTGGCCACCAGCGAGGGGTCGTTGGCGCCGCGCGCGGCGGCCACGCGCAGCGGCAGCAGCGCCACCAGCCGTGCCAGGGCGTGCTCGAGGTCGTGCGCGAGCAGGGCCGGGTCGCCGGGGCGGCCGTCCCAGCCCTCGCCGCGCGCGCGGGCGAGGATCGAGCAGGCGCGCGCGTGGCTGTACATGGCGTAGGGGCCGGTCTTGCCCTCGAAGGACGTGATGGCGTCCAGGTCGAAGTCGATGTCGTTCTCGCGGAAGTTCTTCAGGTCGTTGAAGACCACGGCGCCGATGCCCACGGCCCGGGCCGTGGCCTCGGCGCGCGCCGGGTCGGCGGCGGCCAGCTCGGGGTTCTTGGCCGCCATGAGCTCGCGCACCTTGGCGATGGCCGCGTCCAGCACGTCGGTGAGCAGCACGATGCTGCCCGTGCGCGTGGCCGTCTTCTTGCCGCCCATGCGCACCACGCCGAAGGGCACGTGCACGAGGCCGCTGGCCCAGGCGTGGCCCAGCTTCTCCAGCACGAGGCGGAACTGCTGCACGTGCACGGCCTGGCCGCGGTCGATGACGTAGAGCGTGCGCGTGCTGCCCAGCGTGTCGTGGCGGTAGATGGCCGCCGCCAGGTCGCGCGTGGCGTAGAGCGAGGCGCCGTCCTGCTTGCGGATCAGGCAGGGCGGCAGGCCCGCCTCCTCCAGCATCACCACCTCGGCGCCCTCGCTGGTCACCAGCAGGCCCGCGCGCTGCAGCGCCGCCACCAGCGCCGGCATCTTGTCCTCGTAGTACGACTCGCCCCAGACGTGCTCGAAGCGCACGCCCAGCAGGCGGTAGACCTTCTCGAACTCGGCCATGCTCAGCTCGACGAAGCGCGTCCACAGCCGCCGGGCCTGGGCGTCGCCGTCCTCCAGGCGCTTGAACCAGGCGCGCGCGCGTGACGCGAGGGCGTCGCTGCCCTGCTTCTCCTCGGCCTTGATGTCGGCGTTGACGCGCACGTAGAGGCTGTTGAGGCCCTCGACGTCGAGCGTGGAGAGGTCGAGCGTGGCGCCGTGCAGCTCCCAGGCCAGCAGCAGCTTGCCGAAGCCCGTGCCCCAGTCGCCCAGGTGGTTGATGCCCTCCACCTTCCAGCCGCCGGCGCGGTAGAGGCGCACCAGGCTGTTGCCGATCATGGTCGAGCGCAGGTGGTGGAAGGCCAGCGGCTTGGCCACGTTGGGGCTGGAGTAGTCGATCACCACCGTGCCGGCGGCCGGGTCGGGCCCGCCGCCGTAGGCCGGCCCCGCGGCCTGCACCGCCGCCAGCGTGCGCGTGGCCAGCGCGCGGCGGTCCACGCGCAGGTTCACGTAGGGGCCCTGCGCGCAGGCCTCGGCCAGCAGCGAGCCGGGCGCGCGCGCGGCGCTCACCTGCGCGGCCACCTCGGCGGCCACCTGCGGCGGGGCCTGCCGGCGCTCCTTGGCCAGCGGGAAGCAGGGGAAGGCGAACTCGCCGCGCTCGACGGCGGCCTCGGCCAGCAGGCCCTCCACCTGCGCCGCGGGCAGGCCCGTGGCGCCGGCAAGGAGGCGGACGGCTTCGTCGCGGGCCGGCTTCATGCCGCGGGATGCTACGGCAGGCCGGCCGCCGGGAGGCCCTCCCGGCCGCGTGCCCGGCCGCGGGCCCGGCTGCCAGCACGCCTGCCAGCACGCCTGCCTGCAAGGCGGGCCGCACGGCTGGCGGGCTGCACGGCTGCGGCCCGGACGGCTCAGCCCTGCCGGCGCGGCCCTCCGGCGTTCCCGCCCGTGCCGTGGCCATCCGCGCCGCGGTCGCCGCCACCCGGCTTGCCGTCGCCCGGCTCGTCGCCGCCGCTGGCGCGCCGGCAGGACAGGCGCCGACCCATGTCGATCTCGCCGGTGTCCATGGCGTGCTCGAGCACCGCGTGGAACTCGTCCACCACCTTGACCAGCACGCCGACCATGGTGTGCAGCTGCTGGGAGGTGAGCGTGCCGTCGCCCACCGGGATGTCGATGGCGAGGCGCACCGTGCCGGCGCTGGCGTCGAGCTCGGCACGCACGTGCCGGACCTCGTGGCAGGCGCGCAGCAGTGCCTCGAACCGGGCGCCGGGGTGGGCGGCGTCCTCCGTGCTGTACGCCTCCGGCGCTGCCACCACGAGGTACGTGCCCTGCCGGTCGAGGTGGCAGACGAGCAGCAGGCCGGGGTCGCCGACGGGGTTCACGTACTCCTCCGTCTGCATGAACAGCATGCAGCCGGCGGCCTCGTCGGTGACGCGCGTGATGTGCAGCCCGTCCAGCTCCAGCTGGTCGATGCCCTCCAGCCGCTCGCCGAGCTCGTCAAACGTGATCGCCATGCGTTCCTCCAGGGATGCTCCGGGTGAATGGGGTTGCGTGCGCGTGGCCGCGGCTCAGTCGTTCTTGCCGCCGTAGCCGCTCAGGCCGTCGCCGCTGTCACTGTCGCCGTCACTGTCACTGTCGCTGTCCATGTCGTCGCCTGCACTGTCGTCGCCGCCACCGCCGTCGCCGCGGCCCGGGCCCCCGGGCTGGAGCACGGACAGGCGCCGCTCCATGTCGATCTCGCCGCTGTCCATGGCGTGCACGATCACCGCGTGGAACTCCTCCACGGTCATGAACAGCACGGCCACCATGGCGCACAGCTGCTGGGTGGTGACCTCGTTGTCCAGCACGGGCATGTCGATGGCGAAGCGCACCTCGCCGTCCGTGGGGTCGTGCTCGGCCCGCACGTGCTTGACGCCGTAGCAGATGCCCAGCAGCGCCTCGAAGAGCGCGGGCCGGTGCCGGGCGGTGCGCGCGCTGTAGGCGCGCGGCGCGGCCACCTCGAGGGAGGCCCCGCCCTGGTCGAGGCGGCAGACCAGCTGCAGGCAGTGGTCGCCGTCGGCGTCCACGTAGCTGCGCGTCTGCATCATCACGCCGCAGTGCTCGCCGCCGTCGCGGGCGCGCCCGACCTTGAGCCCGCCGGCCTCCAGCCGCTCGATGACCTGCTCGATGGTGATCGTCATGGGGTGCTCCGCAAGGGTCCTAGGT
>JBJTIJ010000253.1:0-4635 GCA_046094945.1 Planctomycetia bacterium
GCCCCCGCCACCGCCCGGCCCGCCACCCGCCTGCTCCCGGCACGCGCCTGCGGCCGCCACCGGGAGCCCGGGCGTGCCCCCGGCGCCCTACCGTCAGGCTCCCGCTGGCGGGGATCCCATGGTCGCCCGCACCATCGTCCACACCCACGGCCACAGCGACAACAGCCTGCTCGACGGGGCAGCCAAGGTGGACGACCTCGTCGCCGCCGCGGCGCGCTTCGAGCAGCCCGCGCTGGCCCTCACCGACCACGGCAACCTCTCGGGGGCCATCGAGTTCTACAAGGCCTGCAAGGCGCAGGGCGTGAAGCCGCTGCTGGGGCTGGAGGCCTACCTCGCCCCGCGCTCGCGCCGCGACCGCGAGAAGAACCCGGTGGCCGCGCACCACGTGATCCTGATCGCGCAGGACCTCGTCGGCTGGCGCAACCTCATGGCGCTCAGCAGCGCCTCCTACCTCGAGGGCTTCTACTACGTCCCGCGCATCGACAAGGAGCTGCTGGCGCGCCACCACGAGGGCCTGATCGCGCAGTCGGCCTGCCTCTCGGGCGAGCCGTCCTACTACGCCCGGCACGACGACCTGCCGCGCGCCCGGCAGGCGGCCGCCGAGATGAAGTCCATCTTCGGCGACCGCTACTACCTCGAGCTGCAGCGCAACGGCTGCGAGGGGCAGGAGAAGGTCAACCAGGCCCTGCTGGGCATCGGCCGCGAGCTGGGCATCGCCACCGTGGCCACCAACGACATCCACTACGTGGGCGAGGGCGATGCGCCGGCCCACGAGGTGCACATGTGCATCGGCATGGGCAAGACGCTGGCCGACGGCAAGCGCCTGCGGCAGGAGAGCCTGCTGTGCTTCCGCGCCGCCGAGCCCATGTACAGCCTCTTCGGCGACCTCGAGGGCTCGGCGCGCGCCACGCTGGACATCGCCGACCGGGTCCACCTCGAGCTGCCGCTGGGCCAGCACCACCTGCCCGCCTTCACGCCGCCCGGCGGGGCCACGCCCGAGGCCACCTTCCTGCGCCTGACGCAGGAGGGCGCCGAGCGCCGCTACGGGCGCCCGCTGCCGCCGGCCGCGGCCGAGCGGCTGGCCTACGAGCAGCGCGTGATCCAGCAGATGGGCTTCGTGTCCTACTTCCTGATCACCTGGGACTTCATCCGCTACGCCAAGGAGAACGGCATCCCGGTGGGCCCGGGCCGCGGCAGCGGCGCGGGCAGCATCGTGGCCTACAGCCTGGGCATCACGAACGTCGACCCGCTGCGCTACGACCTGCTCTTCGAGCGCTTCCTCAACCCGCAGCGCATCTCGATGCCCGACCTGGACATCGACTTCTGCAAGGACGGCCGCGAGCGCGTCATCCGCTACGTGCAGGAGAAGTACGGCGGCGAGCAGTACGTGAGCCAGATCATCACCTTCGGCACCATGGCGGCGCGCGCCGTGATCCGCGACGTGGGCCGCGTCATGGGCGTGCCGCTGGCCGAGGTGGACGCGCTGGCCAAGAAGGTGCCCAACGGCCCCAAGGCCTCGCTGGCCGGCGCGCTGCAGGCCGACCCCGACCTGCGCGGCGAGGTGCAGGGCAACGCCACCTACAAGGGCCTGATGGACGTGGCCCTCAAGCTCGAGGGGCTCAACCGCAACGCCAGCAAGCACGCCGCGGGCGTGGTCATCTCCGACCGCCCGCTGCGCGAGCTGGTGCCGCTGGCCAAGGTGGGCGACGACGTCACCACGCAGTTCACGATGGACGTGCTCGAGGACGTCGGCCTGCTGAAGATGGACTTCCTGGGCCTGCGCACGCTGACGATCCTGGCCAAGACACTGGAGAACATCGCGCGCAGCGGGGCCACGCCGCCCGACCTCGACCGCCTGCCGCAGGACGATGCGGCCACCTTCGCCATGCTGGCCAAGGGCGATGCGCTGGGCGTGTTCCAGCTGGAGTCGTCGGGCATGCGCGAGCTGCTGCGGCAGATCCGCCCCGACCGCTTCAGCGAGCTGAGCGACATCGTGGCCCTCTACCGCCCCGGCCCGATGGGCTCGGGCATGATGGACATGTACATCGAGCGCAAGAACGGGCGCCAGGCGGTGGAGTACCCGCACCCGTCGCTCGAGCCCATCCTGCAGGAGACGCTGGGCGTCGTCGTCTACCAGGAACAGGTCATGCGCGTGGCCAACGTGCTGGCCGGCTTCGACCTCGCCGAGGCCGACAACCTGCGCAAGGCGATGGGCAAGAAGAAGCCCGAGCTGCTGGCGAAGTTCCGCGCCAAGTTCGTCGAGGGCTGCGGCGCGCGCGGCATGGCCGAGGCGCACGCCACGCACATCTGGGACCAGCTGGAGCACTTCGCCGGCTACGGCTTCAACAAGAGCCACACCGTGGCCTACGCCGTGCTCACCTGGCAGACGGCCTTCCTCAAGTGCCACCACCCGCGCGAGTTCATGGCCGCCCTGCTCACCTGCGAGATGGCCGACATGGACAAGGTGACGGAGTACGTGGAGGAGGCGCGCCGCATGGGCATCGCGGTGCTGCCGCCCGACGTGAGCCGCTCGGAGGCCGACTTCGCCGTCGAGGGCCAGGACATCCGCTTCGGCCTCTCGGCCATCAAGGGCGTGGGCCGGGCCGCCGCCGAGGCCATCGTGGCCGGGCGCCAGGCGGGCCCCTACCGCAGCATCTTCGACCTGTGCGAGCGCATCGACCTGCACACGGCCAACCGCGCCGTGCTCGAGGCGCTGGCGCGCGCCGGGGCCTTCGACGCGGCCGGGGTCTCGCGGGCGCGCACGACGGCTGCCATCGAGCGCGCCATGGCGCTGGGGGCGGCCTCGGCCAGCGACCGCGCCTCGGGGCAGATGGGCCTGTTCGGCGGCGAGGCCTCCGGCGGGCCCGAGCCCGACTACCCGCAGGTCCCGGAGTGGAGCGAGACCGAGAAGATGGCGCGCGAGCGCGAGGCCATCGGCTACTACGCCACCGACCACCCGCTGGCGCGCCACGAGCGCACGCTGCGCCTCTTCGCGCCGGCCACCACCGCGGCGCTGCCCGAGGTGCCCGAGGGCCAGCGCAGCCGCGAGAGCGTGCGGCTGGGCGGCATGATCCTCTCGCCGCGCGTGACCATCGTGAAGAGCGGGCCCAACGAGGGCCGCAAGATGGCCTTCTTCACGCTGGAAGACTTCGCGGGCACGCTGGAGTGCGTGCTGTTCTCCAAGGGCTACGCCAGCCAGGGCCAGCACGTGGTGGCCGACCGCGTGGTGATCGTGGAGGGCCGCATCGACCACACGCGCGAGAAGCCCAGCCTGCAGGTGGACCAGCTGGTGCCCATCGAGGACGCCCCGCGCGCGCTCGCGCGCGGGCTGCTGCTGCGCCTGTCACGCACCGACGGCGAGGTGCTGGCGGCGGTCAAGGCCGCCCTGCAGCGCGCGCCCGGCCCGCTGCCCGTGGTGCTGGAGTTCCAGCCGGAGCCGGGCGTGGTGGCCCGCGTGCGGGCGGGCAACGGCTGGGGCGTGGCCCCCGAGGCCGGGCTGCTGGAGGCCGCCGCCGGCGTGGCGGGCGTGGCCGCCGCCGAGTCCCTCAGCCGCGACCCGTCGCCGCGAGCGGCAGCGGCTGCCGAGGGCCTCGACCGGGGGCCGCAGCGCGGCGCCGGCACCAGGGGCCACGGCCGCGGCCGGGCACGCGCGAACGCCTGGCGGGCGCGGGTGGCGCGCGCCTGAATCGCGCATCGCCCGGTCGCCCCACGTGCAGCGGCCGGGCCGCTGCGGGCGTGCTACTTGCCGGCGCCCACGATGACGCGCAGCACCTTGGGCTCGCCGTCGAGCTTCCAGCCCTCGTTGACGAACACGATGGGGCTGTCCTCGGCCTGGTGCTCGTCGCCGCGGCGCGTGTAGGCGATGTCCCAGAAGCGGCGCTCGAGGATCTCCTGCACCTCGGTCTCGGCGGCCGGCAGCGTGTCGCTGCCCGCCTCGCGAGCCTCCTTGCGCAGGGCCTCCAGCACCTTCTGGTTGCGGTCGTGGTAGGCCGCGTCGACGACGATCACGCGCTCGCCGGGGTACTTCTCGACCTTGAACACGGCCACGCTGCTCGACAGGCCGTGCACCTGCACGTTGACACGGTCGTACATGGGGTCGAGGCGGCCGAAGATGGCCACGCACTCGATGGTCTGGCCCGGGTCGATCTTGCCCATGGTCTCGCTGAGCAGGGGCAGCGACTGGTTGCGCTCCTGGCGCCGGATGGCGTCGAGCGACTCGGTCAGCGGCAGCGCGTAGTAGGGCGCGTCGGGCTTGGTGTCGACGATGGCGCGCACCATCGGCCGCCACTCGCGCGTGAAGGCCGTGTTGTTGGTGACCTTGAGGGTCATGTAGTGGTAGGCGGTCACCGTGCTGCGGGCGCCGGGCACCTCGACCGTGTCCAGCGGGCCGTGCTTGAGGTCGAGCACCCAGCGGCCGGCGCTTGTCTTGCCCTCGTCGGCCGAGAGGCCGCCCAGAGCCGAGGAGATCACGATCGCCGTGGCGGCGAAGAGGCCGGGGATGCGCATGGGGGGATCCTCGCGGCCCGGGGGCCGCATGACGCGGGACGGGCACCGGCCGCCTCGGCCTGCGCCTGCCCGCAGGGGCAGGAAGATAGCCTCCGCCCCCATGCAGGCGCAAGATCGCCCCCCCAAGGG
>JBJTIJ010000254.1:0-3286 GCA_046094945.1 Planctomycetia bacterium
GACCGTGCCGCGGCCGTGGGCCGCACGAAGGCCAACGGCCGCGGCACGGTCCGCCCCCAGGACCTCTAGTCCCGCGCGCGGACGCCCCGCCCCCCGGCGCGGGCAACGCACCGGACGGGCCGCGCGCCGTGCGCCGCGCGCCCCGTCAGGTGCGTTGCACGCGCCCGGGGGCGCGGCGTCCGCGAGCGGGACTAGAGGTCCTGCGGGCGGACCGTGCCGCGGCCGTTGGCCTTCGTGCGGCCCACGGCGCTCTTGAGCAGGTTGCCGACCGCGCCGTTGAGCGCGTCGAGCAGCTCGCCCGACATGCGCACGCCGTGCGACTTGATCATCTCCTTGACCTTCGAGCCCACCACGAGGTTGCTCGACTTGCCGCCCTTGGCGGCCTTCGCCTTCTTCGCCATGACTCGCTGCCTCCTGGAAAGTTGCGAGAACTGCTGGTTGTTCCGCCCTCCGCGACAGCGGGGGACGGGGTCGGGACGCCGGATTCGCAAGCGAAACCGTGGTTCCGACCCCAGCGGCGCGGAATCTAGCAGCGGCCACCGACACGCCAAGAACCAAATCGCTTAACTTCGCGCGCCTGCGCGCCTGCCCGGGGCCGTCGGCGCCGCCGGCGCGGGGTGGCGACCCCCCGCCAGATGCCCTGGAAGGGCCCTCGGCAGGGGGGTGTTCCCGTAGAGTCCCCCGCGTCCGCGCACGCCTGCCGGCGTGGCGGGCAGGAGGTCGCCATGCGTGCAGCAGCGAGGTGGGTGGTGGCGGGCGCGGGCCTGCTGCTGGTGGTGCTGGCCGCCGGCACGGCGTCGCGGGCCCACGGCGAGGGCGAGGCCGCCCCGGCCCAGCCGCCGGGCGTGCGGGCGGCGCGCGAGGCGGCGGCCCGCTTCCCGCTGCCCTCGCGCGAGCTGGGCTTCCAGTTCGTGGGCACCGGCACGCGGCCCGACGGCGCCGAGGTGGAGCTCACGGTGCGCGTGGAGCCGGCCGAGGAGGCGGGCCTGCCGGCCTGGAAGCTGACCGAGGTCTGGGGCGCCAAGGGCGGCGGCGCCAGCGCGCGCCGGATGGTGGAATCCCTTGTGGCACAAGACCTTACGCCGCTGCGCGGGGGCACCTACGAGGACGGCACGGCGCGCCCGCAGCGGCTGGAGTGGCTGGCCGGCGAGCGCGTGCTGGCGCTGCGCCTCTCGGGCACGGGCAGCGACGGCAAGCCGGCGCGCGAGGCGCGCTCGGCATGGTTTGCCGGCCAGCCCATGGTGGAGGTGGCCAGCCTGCTGCTGTGGGCCCGGCTGGCGCCGCGCGCGCCGGCCGTAGTGCAGGTGGACTTCGGCGCGCCGTTCTGGAACCGGCTGGGGGGCCCTGTGCAGGGCTTCCAGGGCCTGACGGTGGAGGGCGGTGCCGGCCCCGAGTTCCGCGTGGCCCAGCCGGGCTCCAGCGAGGTGCAGCAGGTGGCCACCCACGCCTGGACGGCCCGCTCGGCCGACGGCCAGAAGGTGCTGCAGGCGCTGGTGGACGCCGCCGACGGCCGGCCGCGCATGCTCAGCGTCTACGGCAGCACCTACGTGGGGCAGGCCCTGCCCCTCTAGGCCCCGGCCGGGCGCGGGCTGCCCATGCGGGCCAGGCAGTCCCCGGACGGGCAGGGCCGGGACAAGCACGGCGAGGCCCGCCGGGGCCCGGCCGTGTCGGGCAAGGGTGCTAGCGTCCGGCCCCGAGGTGCCCCGCCCGTGGTCGAGCGCGCGCCGACGCTGCCGCCGCCGCCCAGCCAGGGCACCGGGCCCGAGGTGCGCCTCGTCAACGCCTTCGTGCAGCCCTACGCCAACGCGGTGGCCACGGCGCGCACCTGCTACTCGGCGCGCGGCATCGTCACCACCGAGGACGTGCTGGGCCCGGCGGGCCAGCCGCCCGAGGCGGCCGAGAAGAAGGCCGCCTCGCGCGACCGCATCGCGCGCTCGATCTACGAGGCCGGCCACCACACCACGCTGCAGCACGCGCACTTCCAGTTCGCGCTCAGCCGCGTCTCGCGCCAGTTCCTGTGGACCTTCCTGCACAGCCACCCCTTCTACAACTCCGAGCAGGTGAGCCAGCGCTACGTGGAGGTCAAGCCCGAGCACGCCGCCGTGCCGCCGCTGGCGGGCGAGGCGCGCGCCACCTACATGGCCTGCCTCGAGCGCCAGGGCCGCGAGTACCACCGCCTCATCGAGCTGCTCACGCCGCTGTGCGAGCGCGAGTACTTCCGCATCTTCCGCGCCCGCTCGCACGACCCCGCGCGCTGGAAGCAGGCCATCCACAAGCGGGCGATGGAGGTGGCGCGCTACGTGCTGCCCGTGGCCACGCACGCCAGCCTCTACCACACCGTCTCGGGCCTGACGCTGATGCGCTACTGGCGCATGTGCAACACCATGGACGCGCCGCGCGAGCAGCGCGAGGTGGTGGGCGAGATGGTGCGCCAGCTGCTGGCGCACGACCCGCTCTTCGCCACGCTGCTGGAGGAGCCGCTGCCGCTGGAGCAGGTGCCCGAGCACGCCTTCTTCGCCGGGCGCGAGGCTGCGGCGGGCGCTGCGCAGGCGGCAGCCTGCCGTGCCGAGTTCGACCGCGCGCTGGGCGGGCGCACCAGCCGGCTGGTGGACTGGAAGGTGCGCAACGAGGCCTCGGTGGCGCAGGGCGTGCGCGAGGTGCTGGGCCTGCCGGCGGCGGCACTGGGCGACGACGAGGCGCTCGAGCTGGTGCTCGACCCCGCGCGCAATCCGCTGCTGGGCGAGACGATGAACGTCACCACGCTGGGCAAGCTCTCGCGCGCGCTGGCCCATGCCTCGTACACCTTCCAGAAGAAGCTCAGCCACACGGCCGACAGCCAGGACCAGCGCCACCGCATGACGCCGGCCTCGCGGCCCACGCTGCGCGCCTACCTCGGCGACGAGCCCGACGTGGTGGTGCCGCCGCTGGTGCTCGAGGACGAGGCCGTGCGCCGCGCCTGGGACGAGAGCATGGCGCGCACCTGGGAGGCCGTGGTGCGGCTGCGCGCGCTGGGCGCCAGCGACGAGGACCGCGCCTACCTGCTGCCCAACGCGCTGGCGCTGCGCTTCACCGAGAGCAGCGACCTGCTCAACCTGCACCACAAGCACCGCATGCGCCTGTGCTACAACGCGCAGGAAGAGATCTGGCGCGCCTCGCAGGACGAGGCCCTGCAGGTGCGCGAGGTCAACCCGCGCATCGGGCGCTTCCTGCTGCCGCCCTGCACCCAGCGCGCACGCGCCAAGCGCGCGCCCGTCTGCCCCGAGGGCGACCGCTTCTGCGGCGTGCG
>JBJTIJ010000255.1:0-1404 GCA_046094945.1 Planctomycetia bacterium
CGCTGCCGCGGGCGCTGCGCGCTCGCGTGGCACGGGCGCGCGCAGCACGTCGCCGGCACGCGCCCCGCAGCGGGCGCCCGCGCCGTCGGACGCAGCTTCGGGCGGGGCGTCGGGGCACCGTCCGGCAGCGCCCCCTGCCGCGCCCTCTGCCGTGCCGCGCGCAGGCCCCCGCGACGAGCCGCCTGCACCGCCGCGCCCCCCGGCCGGGCGCGCCTCGCTGCCACGCGGCGCGTGCGCGCGAGGCTCGTGGCCCGGTGCGGCAGCGTCCGCGGGCTGCGGCGCGGACTCGGGCCCCGGCGGGGACGCCATCCCGGCCGCGGCCGTCCAGCCCGGGGGCGGCGCGCCCGGCAGGTCGCCGTCGCCGTCTCCGTTGCGCTGGCCGTCGTCCTCGTCGAGGCCCGGCGGCGGCAGCTCGGCGCCCGCCTCGCTGGCCAGCGGCGCCAGCAGCTCGTCGTCGTCCACGTGCTCGCCCACGTCGCGCGCGCCCCGCAGCGCCTCGAGCCCGCCCTCGTCGCGCTGGCGGCGGCGCCCGCGCCCGCGGCGCTGGAAGGCCTCCAGCGCCAGGCGCGCGGCCTCCTGCTCGGCCTCCTTCTTCGTGGTGCCGCCGGCGCGGCCCCACTCCTGCCCGCGGATCACGGCCGCCACCACGAACTGCTTGCGGTGGTCGGGGCCGCCCTCCTCCAGCGTGCGGTAGGTGGGCGTCAGGCGCATGGCCTCCTGCACCTCGTGCTGCAGCAGGCTCTTGTAGTTCTTCGCGCCGCGGTCCTCGAGCATGGCCTCGAGCTCCTCGCCCAGGTGGCGCAGCACGAACTCGCGCGCGGGGAAGAAGCCGGCGTCGAGGTAGATGGCCCCGATCACGCTCTCCACGAGGTTGGCCGTCACGCTCACCGGCAGCTCCTCGTGCCGGCCCACGCCGCGCGCGAAGTCGGCGAAGCGCACCAGCCCCAGCCGCTGCGAGGCGCGGTAGAGGGAGCCGCGCGAGACGATCGCGCTCTTGAGGCGGGTGAGCTCGCCCTCGGCCTGGTCAGGCAGCTGGCGGTAGAGCTCCTCGGTCACCACGAGGCCCAGCACCGAGTCGCCGAGGAACTCCAGGCGCTCGTTGCACTCGCGGTCCGGCGTGCGGAGCGAGGAGTGCGTGAGCGCCACCTCCAGCAGCTTGGGGTTGGCGAAGTGGTAGCCGATGACCCGCTGGCACTCGGCCAGCAGCTCGAGGTGCATGCGCGCGTCCGGGGGGTGGCTGGGCCCGCGCGGCACCGGTGCCGCACGAGGGCAGCGGACGCGGGCCAGGACCGCTCCCGGCCGGCGCCCGTTCGCGTCAGGCTGCCTCGCCAGGACCTCGGCCACGGCCCCCACCAGCTGCAACCCTCCCAACCCTAGCACCCACGCGCCCCGCACCAAGCATCC
>JBJTIJ010000256.1:0-14026 GCA_046094945.1 Planctomycetia bacterium
GCCTCGACATGGAGGTCTACTGCAGCGTGTCCTCGCCGGTGGTGCTGGTGGGCGACGCCTTCGAGGCCCGTGCCACGGTGAAGAACACGGGCGACATGTCGCTCAACAACGTGGTGCTGGCCCTGCGCGGCGGCGAGGGCGTGCAGCAGGTGGGCACGGGCGACCTGGTCGTGAAGATCGAGAAGCTGGCGCCCGGCCAGACCTACGAGATCAAGGCCTCGTTCATGAGCGAGCAGGTGGGCCGCGTGCGCATCGACGCCTCGGCGCGCGAGGATCGCGGCTGGGCGGCCGCGGGCTGCTTCTGCGGCGTGGACCTCAAGGGCCTGCCCGCCATCCAGGTGGAGATGATCGACCTCAACCCGCAGCGCGAGAAGGCCGGCGTGTTCGACCTGGGCGACAGCTTCATCTACGAGCTGACCGTGGAGAACGACGTGGGCACGGCCCTCACCCCCGACCTGCAGGTGGTGTGGACGCTGCCGCCCGAGCTGGAGTTCGTCAGCGGCACCGGCGACCGCGGCGAGGCCGTGACCGGCGCGGGCCAGAAGGCCGAGTCCTCGCCCTTCGTGCTGGCGCCCAACCAGGCCGTGAAGTTCGAGCTGGTGGTCAAGGTGAAGGGCGTGCCGGAGCGCAACCTCACCCAGACGCGCGCGGCCGTGGTGAGCGCCGGCGGCGGCGTCGAGCTGGCCAACGAGAGCGAGAGCACCACGCTGCGCGCCAAGGCCAAGTGATCCCCGCGCGGGCCGTGGGCCCGCGGCGGGCGGGCCGCAGTCCCTAGGCCGCCGGCTCTAGACCACCTGCCCTAGGCGGCCGTGCGCCACGGGCGCAGGCGTCCTGCCAGCCAGCCCAGCGCGAAGCCGCACAGCGTGCCGATGGCGCGCTGCGCCTGGTCCTGGGGCAGGTCGCCGGGATAGGCGTAGCGGGTCATGGCTTGCGCCGTGCCCTCGAGGGCCCCGTAGGCCACGATCAGCGCCACGCAGGTGCCCGTGGCCCAGCCGCGGGGCACCTCGAACACGTAGAAGGGCCCGCGGGGGCGCAGCAGGGCCGCGGTGCCGGAGAGGCCGCTGGCTGCGGCGTGCGCCGCCTGGCTGGGCAGCCGCCACGGGGCGCGGCCCGCGCGCGCGAGGGAGCAGGCCAGCCAAGCGGCCACGGCGGCGCCGGCCCCGCATGCCGGCTGCGTGGCCCCCGCCAGCGTGCTGCCCAGCAGGCCGGCGAGGTGGCCCGCCAGCAGCAGGCCCAGCGTGGCCAGGCGCCCCGCCTCGCGCTCCAGCCGGGGCCCTGCCAGCAGCATGAGGGCCACCATCAGGGCAGCCCACTGCGGCGACGGTTCGCAGGCCAGCGAGGTGAGCCAGCGCAGGCCCCCACGGTCCCACGGGGCCTGCGGCAGGTAGCAGAGCTCGCCCAGCAGGCCCTGGCCCACGGCGTCCGGCCCGAGGCCCACGTGCCCGGTCCGCTGGGCGCCGCCCCACAGCGTGGCCAGCGTGCCCCCGATGCACACCAGCACCAGCAGGCCGGTGCCCCACGCACCGGCCAGCCAGCGGCCGCCGCCCACCTGCGGCCCGGGCGCCTGCGCGTCGAAGGCTCCCTGCCGGGCCGCCTGCGCCACCTGGGCCTGCGCCACGGCCTGAGCCTGCAGCGGCGTGAGGCCGGGCAGCGGGCCAGCACGCGCCGCGGCCGGCAGCGCCTCGGCCTCGCCCGCGTCCAGCCAGAGGGCCTGGCAGGCCACGCAGGCATCGGCCTGCACGTCGTCGCCCGCGGCGCCGCCCGGCAGCAAGACAGGCGCCAGCGCACGCGCGCAGGCAGGGCAGCCCAGCGGCCCGGGCCGGGCACTGCGCGCCCCCTGCCAGGCGGCGCGCAGCACCTCGTGGGCGAAGCGCCGGCGCGCCACGGCCAGCGACAGCCACTGCCCGTGGCCCTGCGGGCAGGCGTAGCACAGGCCCTGCTCCGTGCGCCGGCGGGCCAGGGCCCCTGCACAGCGCGGGCAGGGCAGTGCGGGCTCGGCCTCGGCCACGGCAGCCTCCTGAGGCCGTAGAGCGTGGCGCCGCGCGGCCGGCTGGGCCGCCGCGGGCGCCTAGCCGAGGTCGGCCGCCGTGAAGCCGTACTTCACGTCGGCGAAGCGCGAGCGCAGCGTGCGCACCTCGGCGCGCACGTCCTTGCCCTGCACCAGCGCCGCGTGGAACACCTCGGCGATGGCCTCCATCTCCTGCGGGCCCATGCCGTTGCGCGTCATCTCCTGCACGCCCAGCCGGATGCCGCGCGGGTCCACCGCGTTCTTGGCCGGCTCGCCGGGCAGCATGTTCATGTTGCAGATCACGTCCATGTCGCTCAGGCGGCGGCTCACCAGCTTGCCGCCCCCGTGGGCGTGCACGTCCACGGCCACCTGGTGGCTGCGCGTGAAGCCCAGGTCGGCGGCGGCCACCTCGAAGCCCTTGCGGTGCAGGGCCTGCGCCAGCGCCTGCGCGTTGGCGATGGTGTCGCGCGCGTAGGCGGCGCCGAACTCCTGCATCTCCAGCGTCGAGACGTAGAGCGCCGGCAGCGTGAACAGGTGGTGGTTGGACGACGAGCCGGGGAACACGCCCTTGTCGAGCGTCTTGCACAGCTCGCTGTCGCCGCCGGGCGAGAGCACCACGCCACGCTGCGGGCCGAAGAAGGTCTTGTGCGTGCTGCCGTTGAGCACGTGCGCGCCCTCGCGCAGCGGGTCCTGGAACTGGCCGCCGGCAACCAGGCCCAGCACGTGGGCGCCGTCGTAGATCACCAGCGTGCCGACCTCGTCGCACACCTCGCGGATCTCGCGCACGGGCTCCGGGAACAGGAACAGGCTGCGGCCCAGCACCGCCACCGCCGGGCGCTCGCGCGCCACGAGGTCGCGCGCCGCCGGCACGTCGATGCGGAAGCCGTCGGGCAGCGTGGGCCAGGTGAAGATGCGGTTGGTGCGCTTGCCCAGGCTGCCCATGCGCGCGTGGCTGATGTGGCCGCCGGGGGCCACCGGGTGGGCCACCACGGGGGCGCCGTGCGGCACGAGGCGCGAGAACACGGCCTCGTTGGCCACCGTGCCCGAGATGGGGCGCACGTCGGCCCACGTGGTGCCGAACAGCTTGCACATGGCCTGCGAGGTGGCGAGCTCGACCTCGTCGACGTAGCGCGTGCCCTCGTAGTAGCGCCCGCCGGGATGGCCCTCGGCGTAGCGGTGCAGCAGGTCGCTGTCGAGCACCGCGCGCGCGGCCGGCGAGAGCAGGTTCTCGCTGGCGATGAGGTTGAGCGAGGTGCTGCGCCAGGCGTCCTGCTCGCGGAGGACCTGCCGCACGCGGGAGAGGCCCGCACGTGCCGTCGTGGGAGGGGTGGCCGTCATGGAGCGGCACTCTAGCCCCGGGGCGGCCTGCCGCAACCTCGCGGGCCCTTCGCCGGCCGGCGGGCCCGCCCCGCAGGCCGCGCCAGGCCCGTGGCGGGTACGCGCCGGGACGGT
Organism: Planctomycetia bacterium; assembly: GCA_046094945.1. GTDB lineage: Bacteria > Planctomycetota > PLA2 > PLA2 > JAEUHO01 > CAXQZU01. The sequence goes on from JBJTIJ010000256.1 coordinate 3,461, forward strand.
GGCCGGCGGCCGCCGGGCTAGCGGCCCACCCCCTCGCGCAGGCCGGCCACCAGCGCCTCCGCGGCCTCGCGGTCGCGGCGCACGGTCATGCGCAGCATGTCCACCAGCGTGGCCTCCACGGCCAGGGTGCGGTAGGCGCGGGCCACCGAGCGCACCAGCTCGGCCCGCAGCGCGCCGGGCGCCGCCCCGGGGCCGCGCCGGGCGGCCACGGGACGGGCGTCCTTGAGCAGGCCCAGCACCAGCGCCTGCTCGATGTCCGGGCCCACCTCCGAGGGCTTGCCCACGCGCGCCAGCCCCTCCACCAGGGCACAGCACAGCCTCACGAGGCGCTCGTAGGCCACCAGCGGCACCTGGCCGCCGGGGAACGAGGCCCGCTGGTGGGCCTGCCAGGCGTCCTGCAGGGCCCAGCGCAGGTCCTCCACCGACTGCGGATCGGCCAGGCGCCGCAGGGCCCGCGCGCAGGCGAGCCGCAGCGCCGGGTCGCTGCTGCCCCGCAGCGCCTCCCCCAGCGCCTGCCCGCCTTCCTTGTCGCCCAGCTCGCCCAGCAGCCAGGCCGCCTCGGCGCGCGCCGCCCGGGGCGCCTCGCGCTGGCCCAGCAGGCCCGCCGCGCGCTCGCGCAGCCCGGGGGTGCGCTGGGCCAGCAGCCGCTCGGCTGCCGCGGCGCCCCCGGCGCCCGGCAAGGCCGCCCACAGCAGGTCGGGCGGCGCCTCGGCGGCAAGTCCGCCGCCGGCCACGGCCGCCCGGTCGCCGCGGCCCGCCAGCTCGGCCTCGCCCGGCGGCTGCGCGACGGAGGGCTGCGGCCAGGCGTCGCGCGCGCGTGGCTGGCGCCGGCCCTCGATGGCGCGGTACCAGTCCTGCTCGGCCTCGGCCGGCAGGCCGTGGCCTTCCTTGGGCAGCTCGCAGTAGGTCGCAGCGCCCTGCTCGACGAGGCGCGCAGCCAGCTTGCGCACCGGCTCGACCGGGAAGCGCTCGTCGGCCTCGCCATGGCCGATCCACACGCAGAGGCCCCGGCCCAGCAGGCTGCTGGCCAGCCCGGAGGGCGCTGCACCCGCCACCGAGACGCTCGCCAGCCGCTCGGCCAGCCAGGCGCCCAGCGACCAGGCGCCCTCGCCGCCCTCGCCCAGCCCCAGCAGGTGCACGCGCGCGAGGTCCACGTTCCAGCGCGCCCCCACCTCGGAGAGCAGCGCCTCCAGCAGCGCCCGGTGGGCCGGCGTGTCCCACGGCGCCTCCCGCGCGGTGGGGCACAGCACCAGCCAGCCGCGCGCGCGCGCACCGGGCAGCACCAGCGGCAGCATGTCGCGGCCGCTGCCGGCCAGCACGCGCGTGCCGTCGGCGCGCTGCACCATGCCCCCGCCATGCAGCGCGATCACCAGCGGCGCGGGCTCCAGCGGGTGCAGGTCGGGCGGCACGTAGAGCGTGTAGCGCGCGCCCGCCGGCACCTTGGGCGCCGGCCAGGCCAGCGCCTGCTCCTCCAGCACGCCCACCGGCTCTTCCAGCGAGCGCGCCATGCGCTCCACCTGCCGCAGGTCCAGCGTCAGGCCCGTCTCGCCCGCCAGCCGCACCAGCGCCGCGGCCCGCTCGGTGGCACGCGGCAGCTCCAGCAGGGCCGCCACGCGCCCGGCCAGCGCGGCGTCCAGCCGCACGTCGCCCCGCCGGCGCGCGCCCCAGCGCTCGGGGCCGCCCGCCTGCTTGAGCAGCTCGGCATCCGTGAGGCCCAGCGCGAGGGCCTGCTCGGCGATGCGCGTGGCCAGCTCGCGCTGGTTGCGCCGCCTGGCCGTGGCGTGCAGGGCCCGCAGGGCCTCGTCGCGCGCCGGCGCCGGCTGGGCCAGCGCGCGCTCCAGCGCCGCGCACAGGGTGGCCTCGTCCTCGTCGGGCTCGATGCGCTTGACCTCGGAGAGCGCCAGGCGCCGCACGCCGTAGGTCATCGAGGGGGCCTGGCTGCCGTAGGGGTTGACGCGCACCTCGGTGGCCGTGCGCACCACGTGGCCGCGCAGCGTCTTGCCGCCCTCGAGCAGCACCGTGTCGCCCGGGGCCGGCGGCACGGCCGCGACGGCCAGCGCCAGCAGCACGAGCGCGCGCACGGTGCGCAGGAGGAGCCGCGGCGCGCGCAGCCGCCGCGGGAGGAGCCCGCGTGCCACGCGGCCGCGCGTGCCGGGCCCGCTCACGCCGCCGGGCCCCCATCGCCCGCCGTGGGCGCGCCGCCAGGGGAGGGCGCGGCCGCAGCGGCCGGGCCCCCCCGCCGGCACAGCGCCAGCACCACGAGGCCCACCAGCACCATCGCCGCGCACAGCTCCTGGCCACGCGTGAGGCCGAAGGCCTGGTAGCCGATGCCCAGGTCGGGCTCGCGCGCGAACTCGATGGCGAAGCGCACCAGCCCATAGCCCACGAGGAAGGCCCCCGCGATGCGCCCGCCGCCCACCCCACGGCGCAGCATCAGCCAGCGCAGCACGAAGAACAGCAGCACGCCCTCGCCGAGCGCCTCGTAGAGCTGGCTGGGGTGGCGCAGGTCGGGCAGCCAGGGCCCGCGCAGCGGGTCGCCGGCCACCCAGTTCTCCGGCCCGCGCACGGCCGGGTGCTCGTAGTCGGGGAAGCGCACGGCCCACGGGCCGTCCCACACGCGCCCGTAGAGCTCGGCGTTGACGAAGTTGGCCACGCGCACGATGAACAGCCCCGGCGTGGTGGCCAGCGCCAGGCCGTCGAAGAACTCGCCGCGCCGCAGGCCCATGCGCGCGCAGTAGATCCAGTAGGCCAGGATCACGCCCAGCAGCCCGCCGTGGAAGGACATGCCGCCCTCCCACACCTTGAGCAGGCTCGTCCACGACCAGCCCGCCTGGTGCATGCCGTAGAACATCACCCAGCCCATGCGTCCGCCGAGGAAGACGCCCAGGATGCCCCAGAAGAGCACGTCGGCGACGCGGTCCTCGTGCACCGGCCAGCGGCCGCGGCGCGCCAGCATGCGCAGGATGAGCCAGGCGCCCGCGAAGGCGATCACGTACGAGATGCCGTACCAGCGCACGGGGTGCCCGAAGACGCGGAACGCGACCGGGTCGATGCGCGGGTAGGCGAGCTCGGCGAGCGTGAACATGGCCTGATGCTACGCCAGCGGCCTAGCGCCGCGCGAGCCGCGCCTGCCGGCGGCGCCCCGCGCGCAGCAGCTCGCCCCCCTGCAGCGCCAGCCGCTCCTGCCAGTCGGCCAGCACGCGGCCCTCCAGCTGCACGCCCTTGCTCTCCACGAGGCGGCGCGCCTCGCTGGTGGAGGCCGCGAAGCCCGCGCGGCGCAGCAGGTCGACGATCCACCAGCGGCCGTCCTCGCCGGGCGGTCCCGCATCGACCTCGGCGAGGTCGGCAGGCACCTCGTCGGCCGAGAACACGCGCCGGAACTCCTCGCGCGCGGCCGTGCCCGCGGCGGCGCCGTGGTAGCGCGCCACCAGCGCCTCGGCCATCGCGAGCTTGGCCTGCATCGGGTGGCCGGAGAGCAGCGCCCCGATGCGCTCCTCCGGCAGGTCGGTGGCCAGCCGCATGTAGGTGGGGCACAGCGCATCCGACACGCGCATGGCCTTGCCGAACATCTCCTTGGCCGGCTCGTCGAGGCCGATGGCGTTGCCCAGGCTCTTGCTCATCTTGTCGTGCCCGTCCAAGCCCTGCAGCAGCGGCGAGATGAGCGTGGACTGCGGCGGCTTGCCCACCTGCTCCATGAGCCGGCGGCCCACGGTGAGGTTGAAGGTCTGGTCGGTGCCGCCCAGCTCCACGTCGGCGTCCACCATCACCGAGTCCCAGCCCTGCATCAGGCAGTAGAGGAACTCGCGCACGCTGATGGGCGCCTGGTCCTTCCAGCGCTTGGCGAAGTTCTCGCGCTCCATCATCTGCTGCACGGTCATGCGGTCGGTGAGCGCCAGCACGTCCAGGAAGCTCATCCGGGAGAACCACTCGCTGTTGCGCCGGATCTCCAGCCGCTCCATGTCCAGGATGCGCGCCATCTGCTGCTTCCAGGTGGCGAAGTTCTGCTCCACCTGCGCCGGCGTGAGCATCGGGCGGGTCTTGTCCTTGCCCGAGGGGTCGCCCACCGTGGCGGTGTAGTCGCCCACGATCAGCACGGCCTGGTGGCCCAGGTCCTGCAGGCGCCGCAGGTTCCACAGCACCACGGCGTTGCCGATGTGCACGCTGGGGCTGGTGGGGTCCAGGCCCAGCTTGCAGCGCAGCGGGCGGCCCGCGCGCAGCCGGGCCAGCAGCTCGCGCTCGGGGAAGGCGGCCTCCACCGAGCGGGCCAGCGGCGCGAGCGCCTGGGCGAGGGCAGTGTCCTGCAGCATGGGCCAGAGCCTACGGGGGGCCGCCCCGGGCGCCTCGCGCCGGCCGGCGACCCCAGCGCCGCCCGTCGGCCCCGGCGCCCCGGCCGACGGCGCGGCCCTGCCAGCCTGCCAGCCCGGCCACCGGCACGCCCGCGGCTGCGCGGCTCAGCGAATGGCGCAGCGCACGGCTCAGCGCACGGCGCAGCGCATGGCTCAGCGGGTCGGGCTGCTGCCGAGCGCCGTGACCACGGGGCGCGTGGGCCGTGTGCGGCGCCACCAGTCCACCCACAGGCGGCCGTCGGCGGGCAGGCGCGCGTCGCAGGTGGCCATCAGGCCCAGCAGCAGCTCGCGCGCACGGCCTGGACGCGCCTCCAGCGAGGCCACCAGCGGGTCCACCAGCAGCGCCAGCGGGTCGCCCACGCAGCGCTCGCGCAGCAGGCCCAGCGCGCCCTCGGCGGCCGTGGCCAGCAGCGCGTCGCCCTCCACCAGCGCCCGCGCCAGCAACGCGGCCGCCGCGCCCGCCTGCGCCCGCGGCAGGAACTCGCAGGCCACCAGCACGTGCGGCGCCGCGCGCAGCGCCACGGCCTGCTCGAGGCTGCGCAGCGGGTCGGCCGCCAGTGCCTCGTGGCCCTCGGGCAGCACGGCCACGCGGCCCGGGCGCACGCGCAGGGCAGCCAGGTCCAGCCCGCCCTCCACGCTCACCTGGCTGGGGCGCAGCAGCCCGCCCAGCTCCAGCACGCGCACGCCCAGCAGCGGCGGGCCCACGTCCTGGGCCGGGATGCGCACCGGGAACTCACGCTGCTCGCCCGGCGCCAGCCTCAGCGGCGGGTCGCCCGGGCGCTGCAGCGGCACGGTGGCCGTCCAGCGCCGCTCCAGCAGCGCGGCGGCCACGTCGCGGTCGCGCCGCAGCACCTCCAGCACCAGCGCGCTGGCCGAGGCCGGCGCCTCGGCCGCGGGGGCGGGCCCGCGCAGGGCGCCGCCCCGCGCAGAGGGCGAGATGGGCGACACGGGGGCCGCCGAGGCGGCGGGCGGCCCGCCGAAGACGATGTCGCTGCGGCCCATGTTGCGCAGGCGCAGCACGAACTCGACGTCGCGCCCGAAGCCCACCACGTCCCGCGGCGCGCGCGCCTCGACGCGCAGCACCTCGTCGCCGGCGCGCCGCGCGCGCGCCTCCAGCCGCATCGCGCGCAGGCGCCCGGCCACCTCCGCCGGCGGCTCGCTGTCCAGCGCCGCCTCAACCATCGCCAGCGCCTCGGCATCGGAGCCGGCGGCCAGCAGGGCGCGCGCCGTCTCCAGCTTCTCGGCCCAGCCGGCCTGCTCCTCGGGCAGCGCCCGGCGCTCGCGCAGGTCGGCCTCCCCGGCCGGGTCCTTGCGCTCGAGCACCACCGGCTCGAAGGAGGGCGCCTGCGGGCCGTCCGTGGGCTGCTCCAGCGGGCGGCCCCAGATGTCGGTCTTGGGCTGCTCGTCGCTGCCCGACAGCCCCAGCGAGGCCTGGCAGCCGCCGGCCAGCAGCGCGGCGAGCACCGCAGCGAGCACGGTGGCGAGCAGCGCAGCCGGGGCAGGCGGCAGGCGAGGCGGGTGGGAAGGGGCCCCCATGCCGACAGGGTCGGGCACGGGGGTCACCTTGCCGTCATCGGGCGAGGCCGCGCGGCGCGTGGCCAAGGCCGCGGCGCAGGGCCGGGCCTGCCCCACGGGCGTCCTAGGCCTGCGGGGCCTCGGGGGCGCTGCCCTCGGCCGGGACCTCGGGCTCGGCCGGGGCCGCCGGCGCGGCGGGCATGGGCGGGGGCGGCGGCGCGTTGGCCACCAGCTCCTCGCCGTGCGGGCCACGGATCAGCGTCAGGCCGATCTTGCGCTCGTCGGTGTCCAGGCGCAGCACCTTCACGGCCACGCGCGCGCCCGCCTCGAGGCGGTCGGCCGGCGTGAGCTCGCTGATGTGCAGCAGGCCCTCGAGGTCCATGTCCAGCTGCACGAAGATGCCGAAGTTCGTCACCTTCGTCACCGTGCCGACGTGCTCGGTCTCGGGGCCGAAGCGCTCGACGATCTCCTTCTGCCAGGGGTCGAGCTCGAGCTGCTTGAGGCCCAGCGCGATGCGCTTCTTGTCGGGGTGCACCGAGAGCACCACCGCGCGCACCTTGCTGCCCTTCTCGAGCAGCTCGGCGGGGTTGGTGATCTTCTTGGTCCACGACATGTCGCTGACGTGCAGCAGGCCGTCGATGCCGTCGGCGATCTCGATGAAGGCGCCGTACGAGGTCAGGTTGCGCACCGTGCCCTCGACGACCGCGCCCGGGGGGAACTTCGACTCGACGTCGTCCCACGGGTTGCCGTCGGCCTGCTTCATGCCCAGCGAGATCTCCTGCTTCTCGCGGTTGATGTCGAGCACCACCACCTCGACCTCGTCGCCCACCTTGACGACGTCGCCCGGGTGGTTGATGCGCTTGCTCCACGACATCTCGCTGATGTGCACCAGGCCCTCGATGCCGTCCTCGAGCTTCACGAAGGCGCCGTAGGGCATCACGTTGACCACGTGGCCCTTCACGCGGCTGCCCACGGGGTACTTGTGCTCGACCGACTCCCAGGGGCTGGGGAACTTCTGCTTGAGGCCCAGCGCGATGCGCTCGCGCTCGTGGTCCACGCGCAGCACCATCACCTCGACCTCGTCGTCGATCTTCAGCATGTCGCTGGGGTGCTGCAGGCGGCTCCACGACATGTCCGTGATGTGCAGCAGGCCGTCGATGCCGCCCAGGTCCACGAACGCGCCGAAGTCGGCGATGTTCTTGACCACGCCCACGCGGATCTGGCCGGGCTGGATCTCGCCCAGCAGGTGCTTCTTGGCCTCCTCGCGCTGCTCCTCGATGAGCTTGCGGCGCGAGACGACGATGTTCATGCGCTCCTGGTCGATCTTGATGATGCGCGCCTCGATGTCCTTGCCGATGAACTCGCCGATGTCGTTGGCGCGGCGGATCGAGACCTGGCTGGCGGGCAGGAACACCGGCACGCCGATGTCCACGAGCAGGCCGCCCTTGATCTTCTTGAGCACGCGGCCGCGCACCGCGGCGCCCTCGCCGTACTCCTTGACCACGCGCTCCCAGCCGCGGATGCGGTCGGCCTTGCGCTTGCTGAGCACCAGCGCGCCGCCGGCCTCGTCCACGCTCTCCAGCAGCACCTCGACCTCGTCGCCCACGTCGTAGGCGCTGATGTCCTCGAACTCGTTGGCGTGCACCACGCCCTCGGACTTGTAGCCGATGTCGATCACCACCTCGTCGTTGCGGATGTCGACGATGCGGCCCTTGACCACCTTGTTGGCGGTGAAGTCGCCGCCGCCCTGCGTCAGGCGCGAGCCCAGGTCGGCCGTGCCGCCCAGGATGCGGCCCACCTCCGCGTCGAGCTGGGGGGTGGAGATGTCGAGACGGCGGACCTTGTCGATGGAGCGCATGGAGTTCCAGGGGAGAGGGTGGGGCGCGTCGGGCAGCTCCCCGGCGGGGAGCCTCGCCACCCGGGCGCCGGGGCCAGGGTCCCCGGCCCGGCCGGTGCCCCCTCGGGGCACCTACCCGCCGGTCGCGGGGGAAAGGGCCGAGCGTACCTGAGCCAGTGCGGCGGCCACAACCTGCTCCAGGGTGAGGTGGGTGGTGTCCAGCCGCACCGCGCCACGGGCCTGCACCAGCGGCGCCGTCGCCCGGGTGCTGTCGAGGCGGTCGCGCCGCTCGAGCCCGGCCTGCACCTCCGCCAGGGCCTTGCCGCCCCCGGCCTCGGCCAGCCGGCGCCGGGCCCGCTCGCCCGGGTCGGCATCGAGGTAGATCTTGGCCGCCGCGTCGGGGAACACCACGCTGCCGATGTCGCGGCCCTCGGCCACGATGCGCCCCTGCTGCTGGGCGAAGCGGCGCTGGTGGCCCACCATCACCTCGCGCACCTCGGGCACGGCCGCCACCACCGAGACGCCGGCATTGACGGCGTCGCTGCGCAGCGCGGCGCTCACGTCCTCGCCCCCGATGTCCACGCGCCCGTCGCGGTGCAGCACCAGCGGCAGGTGGCGGGCCAGCTCGGCCAGCGGGCCGGGCACGTCCAGCGCCACGCCGCGGCGCAGCGCCTCGAAGGTGACGGCGCGGTACATGGCGCCCGTGTCGAGGTAGGCAAAGCCCAGCGCCACCGCCAGGCGGCGCGCCACGGTGCTCTTGCCGGCGCCGGCCGGGCCGTCGATGGCCACCACGAAGGGCAGGCTGGCGCTCACTTGCTGCCCGCGGCCCCGCCGCGGCGCTGGGCCAGCCACCCAGCCCACCAGGCATGCAGGCGCGCGCGCAGGCCGGGCAGGCCCTCCGCCGTGCGCTCGGCCGGCGTGGCCTGCGGGAAGGAGGGCCACATGCGCTGGGCCACGGGATCGCTGCTCTCGCGCCGCCCGGCCGTGGCCAGCGCGTCGTAGGCCGCCAGCGCCACGCCCGTGTCGGCATCCCACACCTGCAGGATCAGGTACCACTCCGGGTGCGGCTCGCCGGTCTTCACGAGGTCGTCGATGGCGCGCCGCTTGGCCTCCACGCCGTCGGCCGAGGCCAGCCATGCCTCCCAGCGCTTCCACGAGGCCTCCATGGCACCGGCCTCCACCCACGCCGGCGCCCCCACCGGCAGGTCGTCGTGGCGCGTGATCGCCACCAGCGCCGCGCGGCCTGCGTTGAACTCGGCCACCACGTCCTCGGGCGCGCCGGGGCCCAGCGGCAGGTCGGGCATGCGCCCCAGCAGGTAGAGCAGGCCCACGGGCGAGGCCATCTCGCCCAGCGACTCGGCCCCCACGCGGCGCACCAGCGCCGAGCCGTCCAGCAGCGCCTGGCCCAGGATGCGCAGCACGTCCGGGTGGCGCAGGTTGGTGGCGATGCGCAGCACCCACGCGCGACAGGTGGCATCGGGCTCCTCCTGCGCGTGGTAGCGCGCCAGGATGGCGCCCGGCACCCACGAAAGGCGCGCGTCGTGGAATTCCTGCAGCGCGCGGCGGCGCACCGCCACGTCGTCGGAGAGGCAGCGCTCGAAGAGCGCCAGCGTGGGGTCGGGGGCCTCGGTGGCCGCCGAGCCCTCGCGTCCGGGCACCTCGCCACGCCGCAGCGCGTCGATGGTGGCCTGCACCTGCGGGCGGCGCGCGGCCTCGGTGAAGGGCAGCAACCGCTCCAGCGTGCTGGCCACGCGCGGCCAGTCCTGCCGGGCCACGTAGGCCTGCCGCAGCAGGTCGAGGTAGGGCACGCCCTGCGGGTCGCCGCGTGCCAGCTCCTCGCCCTCGGCGATGGCCTCCTCGAGCCGCTGCGTGGCCAGCGCCGCGCGCGCATAGGCCAGCCGCACGCGCACGTCGCGCGGCAGCCTCGCGCGCAGCGTGCGCAGCTCGGCGTAGGCGCCCGGCCAGTCGCCCGTGGCCGCCAGCAGCTCGGCCACGCCCATGCGCAGCGGCACGCTCTCGGGCTCGCGCGCCAGCAGCGTGCGCATGCCCTCCAGCGCCGCCTTGGGCTCCTTGGCGCGCATGGCGATGTCCACGCCCAGCCGCAGCACGAGGTCCTCGCCCGGGCGCTGCGCGGCGGCCAGCCCGTGGTGCAGGCGCGCGCGCGCCAGGTCGCCCGCCTCGGCGGCCAGCAGGCCCAGCCGCACCTGCGCCTGCCAGAAGCCCGGCTCCTGCGCCACCACCTCGCGCATGGTGCGCTCGGCGCGCGCCACGTCGCCGGCGTGGAACTGCGCGCGGCCCAGCAGGTAGAGCGTGAGCACGCCGGGACTGCGCAGGTGGCGGCTCTCGGCCTGTGCCACCACGCTGGCGAGGCTGCTGCTGCTGCGCCGCGCCTCGGCCAGCAGGCGGTTCTGCGCCTCCTCGGCGGCCGCCACCTCGCCGTCGTCGGGCGGCGTGGCGTGCGCCGGCCCCGCGGCCAGCAGGGCGGCGCACAGCAGCAGCGCGCGCGCCAGCCAGGCGCCAAGGACGGCCACGGGCGAGGCGCGACGGCGCATCGGCGTGCTCAGCGGCCCGCGGGCTTGAGCGCGCGCCAGGCGGCGAGGTTGCGCGCGATCTCCTCGCGCCGCTCGGGCGTGAAGCCGCCCTCGCCCCACTGCGGCAGCCGCTCCACCCACTGCCGCACGGCCTCGTCGCGCACGGCCGGCGCGCTGGCGCCCAAGGCCTTGTAGGCCGCCTGCACCACGAAGAAGTCCGGGTCGTCCAGGAAGGGCACCAGCACCTGGTCGGCGCGCAGGTCGCGGATCTGCACGTAGGCCGCCAGCGCCTTGATCTTCTGGTCCACGCCCACGGCACCTGCCCACCACTGCCGCC
>JBJTIJ010000257.1:0-1750 GCA_046094945.1 Planctomycetia bacterium
GTAGTAGAGGTCCTCGCGGAAGCGGCCCTCCCCCATCAGGCCGGCCAGGTCACGGTTGGTGGCCGCCACCAGGCGCACGTCCACCGGCGTGCCGGACTTGGCGCCCAGGCGGCGCACCTCGCGTTCCTCGAGCACGCGCAGGAACTTCTTCTGCAGGTCCAGCGAGAGCTCGCCCACCTCGTCGAGGAACAGGGTGCCCTCGTGGGCTTGCTCGAAGAGGCCGGCGTGGTCGCGCTGCGCGCCCGTGAAGGCGCCCTTGGCGTAGCCGAAGAACTCGCTCTCCATGAGGTTGGGCGGGATGGCCCCGCAGTTCTCGGTCACGAAGCGGCCGCGCCCGCGCGGCCCGTTGAAGTGGATGGCGCGCGCCACCAGCTCCTTGCCCGTGCCCGACTCGCCCACCACCAGCACCGGCACGCCCAGGTCGGTCACGCGGTCGACCAGGCGCAGCAGCGAGCGCATGGCCGGGCTGCGGCCCACGATGGCGTCGTAGGCGTACTTCAGGCCCAGCTCGCTGGACTGCTTGGCCAGGTCCTCGCGAGCCTGGCGCAGGGCGCTGGTGCGCACGCGCAGGGCACGGCGCAGCCGGTCGTTGAGCCGCTCGATGCGCCGCGACTGGCGCACGGCCTCGCGCCGGCGCACGCCCATCTCGCGCCGCTGGCGGGCGTTGCGGATGGCGATCGAGGCCAGCCGGGCGTAGCCCTCCAGGATGCGCACGTGGAAGCCGTCGAAGCGCCCGGCCTCGAAGGCGTTGTCGAGGTAGATGGCCCCCAGCACCTCGCCGTCGCCGGGCAGGGGCACGCACACCAGCGAGCGCAGCGACAGGTTGACGATGCTGTCCGCCCCATCGAAGCGCGCGTCGCTGATGGCGTCCTCGCTGAGCACGCTGCTGCCCTCGCGGATCACCTGCGCCGCCACGCTCACCGAGTAGGCCCCGTCGGGATCGGCCAGGTCGCGGTGGTCGCGCAGGCGCGCGCGGCGCACCGTGAAGTGGTCGTCCTCGGTCAGCAGCAGGAAGCCGCGTGCCGCGCCGCACAGCTCGATGGCGGCGTCCAGCACCGCGTCGAGCAGCTCGTCCTCGTCGCTGACGGCCTGCAGCTTCTCGTTGAGCTGCATGAGGTGGCCCAGCGCTCGGATCTCGCGCTGGCGATCGACCACGGGCACGCGTCCCGTGGGACCGCGCAGGCCCATGTCGGTGGCCTCCGGGTCGGGCTGGCCGGCCAGCTCGGCCAGCCCCGGCACCTGCTTGACCGCAGGCTGGCGCCGGCCGCTGCCGGGCAGGAACACGCCTACCTGCGTCTCGCCCACCTCGATGTGGTCGCCCTCCGCCAGCAGGGCGTCGAGGATGGCCGCTCCATTGAGCAACGTGCCGTTGCGCGAGCCCAGGTCGGTGACGCGCCAGCCGTCACTGCCCAGGTAGATGCGGCAGTGGCGCCGCGAGAGGGTGCGGTCCTCGACCGGCACGTCCACGCCCGGGTCGCGGCCCACGACCACGTCGTCCCCACGCAGCTCGAAGACCTTCTGGTCCTTGCCGGGCGACTTGACGAACAGGCGGAGCGGCTCGCGGGCCATGGCTCACTCATGGCAAACGGCGGGCCAGCCGCAGCCCGTCCCCGCAGGCCCAGCCCCCGCCGGCCGTCACCTACCCGCTACGCCGCTGGCCTGGGCCATGCCCAGCGCCTGCGCAGCGGCTGCCAGCGCGGCCTGCTCGACGCGCAGGGCCGTGCTGCCCAGCCGGGCGACGGCGACGCCC
>JBJTIJ010000258.1:0-5589 GCA_046094945.1 Planctomycetia bacterium
GGGCCCCGGCCAGCACGCCCAGCATGGAGAGGCGCGACCGCATTGCGGCGGGAGGCTAGCAGTCGGGCCGGCCCCTGCCGAGCAGGAAGGGTCGCCGCCGGGGCGGGGACCCTCGCCCTCCGCGATGAGCGCGACCACCCCGCCCCGGCAGCGACCCTTCCTTCTCGGCAGGGGCCTGCCCGACTGCTAGCCTCCCGCCGCAATGCCGTCGCGCCTCTCCATGCTGTGCGTGCTGGCCGTGGCCCTCGTGCTGGGCCTGGCGCCGTGGCGCGTGGTGGCCTCGGCCGAGGCGGGCCACGGCTCGCTGTGGCTGCCGGGCCTGGAGCACGCGCACGATCGCGAGCACGCCGAGCCGCACGCGGGCTCCTGCCCGGGCGAGCGCGCCGCCGGCACCTGCGGGCACGAGCATCCCGCCTCGCCCATGACGAGCGAGCCGCACTGCCATTGCGACGACGCGCCGGCCGTGCCGGGCCTGTCGCTGGCGCGCGTGGTGCTCGCGCCGCCGCTGTGCCTGCCGGGCACGGGCCTGGGCGCCGTGCCCAAGGCCGTGCCGGCCCACGAGGAGGGCGGCCCGCAGGGTCCCCGTCCCCGGCCGCCGCGCGTGGCCTGCGAGGAAGAGCCCGTCGTCCTGCTGCGCTGAGACGCGTCGGCCTGCCGGTCGTTGACGCAGTCGTCTCGTGTCAGGAGGTGGGAGATGGAGCCGGTTCACGCAGCATCCGTGTCAGGCCGTGCGCGCGCGCTGGGGGCCGCCCTCGTGCTCGCCGCCGTGTTCGCGGCCGGCCTGCTGGGCGGGCTGGTCAGCGCCCGCCAGGACCACGAGGCCGGGGGCCACGGGCATGGGGAAGGCGGCCACGAGGAAGGCCACGAGGAGGGCCACGCCGCGCCGCGCACGCTGGGCGCGCGCGCGCTGGCCAACCTCGGCGTGGAGGCTGGCGAGGCGCGCCTGGGCGACTGGGTGCAGCACGTCGAGGTGCCCGCCACCGTCGAGCGCCTGCCGGGCAGCGACCGTCCCGTGCACGCGCCGGTGGCAGGCACGGTGCGCGCCGTGGCGGTGCGGCCCGGCCAGCCCGTGCGCGAGGGCGACGTGCTGGTCGAGCTGCTGCGCGAGGCCTTCCCCCCCGCCACGCTGGCGCTCACCGAGGCCATCGTCAAGCCGCTCAACGAGGAGCACCACGAGGCGGCCGTGCGCGTGCGCAGCACGGCGCTGGAGCTGGAGCTGGCGCGCGCCGCGCAGGAGCGCCTGCTGGCGCTGGCCGGGCCCGCGCCCGACCCCGCCATGGCGCGCGCGGTGCGCGAGGGCGACGCGACGCTGCGCCGGGCACGCCTGGCGCTGGAGAACGCCGCCCACGAGGCCGAGCGCCACGGCATGACCGAGGCGCAGGTGCGGCTGCTGGTGGCGGGCGAGGCCGAGGTGCCCGTGCCCGACGCCCGCGACGTGCAGCGCGTGCTGGAGCGCAACCGGCTCTGGTCGCCCGAGGCCCAGCAGCTGCTGGCGCTGCTGCCCGCCGGCGTGCGCGAGCTGCCGCACAGCGTGGCCGTGCTGGGCGAGCTGGCCGGCACCGGGCGCCTGACGCCCGCGCTGGTGGCCGCCGTGTCCGGCACGCCCGGCCTGGGCGAGCGCCTGCTGGACGTGGCGGGCCTGCTGCAGGCCGGCCTCACGCCCGAGGCGCTCGTGGCGCTGGCGCGTGCCGGCGCGCTGGAGCCGGTGGTGCGCGTGCAGGCGCCCGCCGGGCCGCCCACGGGCCTGGACGTGGGCAGCCTCGAGGTGCGCCCGGGCCAGCGCGTGGCCGCGGGCGAGCGCCTGCTGCTGCTGCACGACGAGGCCACGGCAGGCCTGCTGCTGGCCCCGGCGCCCAGCGACCTGGCCGCGCTGGAGTCGGTGCTGGCCTCCGGCGCGCCGCTGGAGGCGGTGCCGCTGGTGCGCGGCGCCGGCCCCAGCCTGCGCGCGGTCAGGCTGCTGCGCGTGGGCGCCGAGGCGCGCGAGGGCCTGCGCGTGGTGGCCCACGCGCAGGTGGCCAACACGCCCCTGCCCGGACAGGACCCCGGCCAGCGCAGCTGGGCGCTGCGGCCCGGCGCGCGCTATGGCGTGCGCGTGCCGCTGCGCACGCTGCCCGGGCGCTTCGTGCTGCCGGCCGATGCCATCGCCTACCGCGCCACCGAGGCGGTCGTGCTGCTGGTGGACGGCTCGGCCTTCCGGCCCGTTGCCGTGCGCCTCGAGCACCACGACGCCGAGGTGGCCGTGGTGGCGGCCGACGGAGCCCTGGTCCCCGGCGACCAGGTGGTGCTGCGGGGCGCCCCCGCGCTGGCCATTGCCTTGCTGGCCAACGAGGGCGGCGACGCCGGCCACGGGCACGAGCACTAGGCCATGCTCGACCTCAATCGCGTCATCGCCGGCAGCCTGCGCGCCCGCACCGCCGTGGCGGCGCTGGCCCTCGTGGTGGCCGTGGCAGGCACGCTGGTGGCCCTGGGCCTGCCCGTGGACGTGCTGCCCGACCTCGACCGGCCGCGCGTCACGATCATGGCCGAGGCCCATGGGCTGGTGGCCGAGGAGGTCGAGCGCCTCGTCACGCGCCCCATCGAGCACGCCGTCAACGGCGTCACCGGCGTGGAGACGGTGCGCTCCTCCTCCAGCCCGGGCCTGTCCACCGTGCTGGTGGAGTTCGGCTGGGGCAGCGACCTCTACCGCAACCGGCAGGTGGTGCAGGAACGGCTGGCCACGGCGCGCAGCAGCCTGCCCCCCGACATCGTGCCCGAGCTCACGCCCGTGAGCAGCATCGTGGGCCAGGTGCTCTACGTCGGGCTGCGGGCCGGCGACCCGGCCATCGACCGTGACGAGCTGCGGCGCTGGGCCGACACGCTGGTCAAGCCGCGCGTGCGCTCGCTGCCCGGCGTGGCACAGGTGGTGGTGATCGGCGGCGCGCCGCGGCAGGTGCAGGTGGTGGCCGACGCCCGCGCGCTCGAGCACCACGGCGTCTCCCTCGCGGAGCTGGACGAGGGCGGGCGCGCGGCCAACCACTCGGCCTCGGGCGGGGTGCTGCCCGTGGCCGGCGAGGGGCCCGAGGTCGGCGTGCCGGGCCTGGTGGCCCAGCCGGGCGAGATCGCCGCGGCCGTCGTGCGCGCCGACCCGCTGCGCCCCGTGCGCGTCTACGACGTGGCCGAGGTGCGCTACGGCCCCGCGGCCGTGCGCGTGGGCGAGGCCGCCATCGACGGCAAGCCGGGCGTGGTGCTGGTGGTCTTCAAGCAGCAGCACGTGGACACGGTGGAGCTCACCTAGGCCGGGCATGCCGAGCTGGACGCGCTGGCCCCCTCGCTGCCCAAGGGCATCGAGGTGGTGCCCACCATCTTCGCGCAGGCCGGCTTCGTGCAGCGTGCGATGGAGAACGTGGGCGAGGCCGTGCGCGACGGCGCGCTGCTGGTGCTCGTGGTCCTGTTCCTGTTCCTGCTCAACCTGCGCACCACCTTCATCACGCTCACCGCCATCCCGCTCTCGGTGGGCATCACGGCGCTGGTCTTCGCGCTCTTCGACCTCTCGATCAGCACCATGACGCTGGGCGGCCTGGCGGTGGCCATCGGCGTGCTGGTGGACGACGCCATCGTGGACGTGGAGAACATCTTCCGGCGCCTGCGCGAGAACCGCGCCCTGCCCCAGCCGCTGCACCCGCTGCGCGTCGTCTACCGCGCCTCCAGCGAGGTGCGCCAGCCCATCCTCGTGGGCACGCTGCTGGTGGTGGTGGTCTACACGCCGCTCTTCGCGCTCTCGGGCATGGAGGGCCGCCTCTTCACCCCCATCGGCGTGGCCTACGTGGTGAGCATCCTGGCCTCGCTGCTGGTGTCGCTGACGGTGACGCCGGTGCTGGCGGCCTGGCTGCTGCCGCGGGCACGCGCCACCGAGCGCAAGGACGACCCGGTCTCGGTGCGCCACGTGAAGGCCGGGGGCGGGCGCCTGATGGCGTTCTCCTGCCGCCATCCCGTGGCCGTAGCCGCGGTCACCGCGGCGCTGGCGCTCTCGGGGGGCGTGGTGCTGGCCACGCGCGGCAGCGAGTTCCTGCCGCCCTTCAACGAGGGCACGGCGCAGGTGCTGATGAGCCTGCCCCCGGGCGTGAGCCTGGAGACCAGCGATGCCTTCGGGCGGCGCCTCGAGCAGGTGCTGGGCGAGGTGCCGGGCGTGGCCCGCGTCGGCCGCAGCACGGGCCGCGGCGAGGGCGACGAGCACGCCGAGGGCGTGTTCCTCACGCACGCCACGGTGATCTTCGACACCGAGTCCGGGCGCACGCGCGAGGAGGTCATCCACGACATCCGCCGCCGGCTGGCCGAGGAGCTGCCGGGCGTCACCACGGAGGTGGAGCAGCCGCTGGCCCACCTGCTCTCGTTCATGCTCTCGGGCGTCAACGCGCAGGTGGCCGTCAAGATCTTCGGCGACGACCTGCAGCGCCTGCGCGTGCTGGCGGGCGAGGCGCAGGCGGCCCTCTCGGGCGTGCCGGGCGTGGCCGACCTGGCCGTCGAGCCGCAGGTGCTGGTGCGGCGTGTCGAGGTCAAGCCGCGCCGCGAGGACCTCGCGCGCCAGGGCTTGCGCGTGGAGGACCTGGCCGAGACGGTGGAGCATGCGCTGGAGGGCGAGGAGGTCGACCGGGTGCTCACGGGCGCGCTGCCCGTGCCCGTCGTGCTGCGCCTGCGGCCCGAGGACCGCGACGACCTCGACAGCATCGGCCGGCTGGTGGTGCACGGGCCCTCGGGGTCGCGCGCGCTGGTGCGCGAGGTGGCCGACGTGGGCATGGGCTGGACCCCCACCACCGTCAACCGCGAGGCCGGCGCGCGCCGCATCGTGGTCAAGCACAACGTCGAGGGCCGTGCGCTGGGCGACGTGGTGCGCGACGTGCGTGCCGCGCTGGCGCCGCTGGAGGCGCGCCTGGGCCCCGGCTACAGCCTGCGCATCAGCGGGCAGTTCGAGGCCCAGCAGGCCGCCGCACGCCGCATCGTGCTGCTCTCGGCCATCGCCCTGCTGGCCATGTTCGGCATCCTGGTGGCGCACTACCGCTCGGCCAACCTCGCCCTGCAGGTGCTGGCCAGCATCCCCATGGCGCTGGTGGGCGCGGTGGCTGCCGTGGTGCTCACGGGCCAGACGGTGTCCATCGCCGTGCTCGTGGGCCTGGTGTCGCTGGCCGGCATCGCCGCGCGCAACTGCATCCTGCTGGTGGACCACTACCTGCACCTGATGCGCGAGGAGGGCCGGCCCTTCGGCGTGGAGACCATCCTGGAGGCCGGCAAGCAGCGGCTGGTGCCGGTGCTGATGACGGCCCTCACGGCCGCATCGCGCTGGTGCCCATCGCGCTCACGCCCGACCGGCCCGGCCGCGAGCTGATCTACCCCGTGGCCACCGTGATCCTCGGCGGCCTGGTCTCGAGCACGCTGCTGGACCTGCTGGTGACGCCCGGCCTGTTCCTGCTGCTGGGCCGGCGCGCCGCCGAGCGCCACGCCGCCCAGCCCCGCCATCGCGACCGCGTCGAGGAGCAGCTGGTCGAGGACCTCGGCCTCGCGGCGCCCGACGCTGGCGCCGGGCCCGCGCAGGGCCCCGCGGCCCCTCCCCCTGCC
>JBJTIJ010000259.1:0-2738 GCA_046094945.1 Planctomycetia bacterium
GGCGGTGGCCCCGCCGGCCCGCCGTCCACCCAGCCTCCGTCGCAGGGCGGCGCCGTGCCGCCGGGCGTGCGGCCGCCCGTCGCGCCGCCCACCCCGGGCGGCGGCGGCAGCACGCCAGGCGGTGGTGGTGGCGGCGGCGGCGGCAGCGTGCCCGGCGGTGGCGGCAGCACGCCGGGCGGTGGCGGTGGCAGCGGCGGCGGCAGCGGCGGTGCCGGCGGAAGCAGCCTGCCCATCGGCGGCTGGGAGCTGGTGACCTACACGCGCAGCGGCAACAGCCTGACCATCAAGCGCTACGCCAGCACGCCCAACCGCGATGCCGCGCAGCCCTACTTCCTGTGCACGCACTACTGGCAGAAGGACCCGCAGTACAGCGATGCCACCGTGTGGCCCGCCTTCCTGGTCCCGATCTCGGTGCACGGCGCCGGCGGGGGTGCGCAGGGCAGCGACTACATGGACCCGGCCAACCCCACGGACGGCAACCGGCTGCGCCGCTACAACGGTGACGGCGACGCGCGCTGGCTGCTGGGCACCACGGTGCCGCAGGGCTGGAACGAGTGCGGGCGCTACAGCTACCTGGACCGCTCGGCGGGCGCCCCGGGCGTGCTCTTCGTGCAGGAACGGCACCTCGACGACATGGTCTCGGCCTTCTTCCGCCAGCGCGCCTTCTCCAACGATCCCAACGCCTCCGGCGGCGGCACCGGCAGCGGTGGCGGCTCGAGCACCGACCCGCAGGACAACGGCAGCTCCACGCCGACCAACCCGGGTGGCGACCCCAACGACCAGGGCACGGGCGAGCCCGAGCCGGCGCCGCCCGTGGACGACGGCGAGGCCGAGGGCGGCGCCTCGGGCCCGGCGCGCGAGGAGGTGGACGGTGACCCGGGCAACCGGCTGCCCAGCGACGAGGAGCCCGTGCCGGACGGCAGCGGTGGGGGCGGCAGCAACAAGGCTGAGGGCGATGGCGCCGTCGTGCCCGAGGTGCCCAAGCCCGACCCGCACTACGACGACCCCAGGCCGCCGGCCCCGCAGGCCGACGGCAGCGGCCTGTACTTCGAGCCGGAGTGGAACTCGCTCATCACCTGGAGCCGGGCCTACTTCCGCGGCGTGCAGAACACGCTGGACCTCGACCACGACACGGCCGGCGGCGACAAGCAGTCGCTGCTCATGCCCTGCTTTCGCGTGTGGGAGAACTACGCCGGCATCCCGCGCCGTGCGGGACGCAACGACATCCTGACCATCACCGACGGGGCCGAGCAGTCGCCGGCCCGGCACGCGGCGCTGCTGCGCTGGGGCGACCCGGGCAGCGACTGGGTGGCCCTCGACGACGTGCTGGAGGGCGTGGTGGTCAAGGCCCTCGACGAGGACGCCAACGAGCCGCTGCTCGACCACCGCTTCCGCCCGCGCGTGCTGAAGTTCCCCTGCGGCGAGCTGCCCGAGGAACTGCCTACGGAGATGGAGTTCGGGCGTTCCACCATCACCAGCTCGAGCGTGGTGACCGCCTTCCTCGACGAGCTGTTCCTGTGGCAGCACGCGCAGCAGCCCATGGCCGTGCTCGTCAACCCGGCCGCCGTGGGGCCGGGCGACGACGAGCTGATCATCTCGGCGCAGGCGCCCGCACCCACGCTGGAGGGCACGCCGGGCCACGATGCCGACGTGGGCATCCTGGCGCTGGGCGGCGAGCTGATCGTCTACCGCGGCACGCGCGTCGAGGGCAGCAACCGCATCACCCTCGAGCGCTGCCTGCGCGGCGCGCTGGGCACCAAGGCGCGCTCGCACCCGCCCGGCGCCACGGGGCGGCTGCTCTTCGACGTGCCCGTGTCGGCGCTCTCAGGCGTGCTCAACCGCGACGCCAACAGCATCCCGCTGGTCCACGCGCGCAACTGGCCGCGCGAGGGCCTGGTGCGCGTGCTGGGGGCCACGAGCGCCGAGCTCATGCACTACACGGCGCTCAACGGCAATGACCTGCTCATGCCCGGCGCGATGGACGCCGACGAGAGCGTGCGCGACCGCGGCCTGTTCCGCAGCCGCTTCGGCACGGCCGCGCTCGACCACGAGCGCGACTCGGTGGTGGTGTGGCAGCCCTTCCGCCACTGGGACCGCTACACGGGCCGGCGCGTGGAGGACGAGCGCGACTTCGGCGGCTTCCACGACCATCCCGAGTCGGCCTTCCTCGAGCTGGGCAAGCGCGCGCGCGGCGCCCTCTGGCAGCGCGTGACGTGGGTGGAGTCCTTCGACCAGACGCTGCGCTCGGGCGAGAGCGGGGGCGGCGCCGGCCGGGGCGGCCGCGGGCGGCAGACCGAGCTGGACACCTTCATGGACGTGATGGTGGCCATGCGCTTCCACCCCGGCGTGCCGTGGGACACGAAGGACGTGATCGACCTGCGCAGCGGCTCGGCCGAGACCCCGGCTGCGCAGCGTGCCAACCGGCGCCAGTCGCTGCTGGTGTTTGGCGACATGAATGGCGAGAACCGGCTCGACATCGAGAGCGAGACGGCCGACATCCGCGTCTACTTCCGCTTCCGGCCCAACGCCTGGGTGGCGCAGGACCTGCCCGGCAGCGGCGGCGGCACGGACATGGTGTTCGCCAACGCCTGGAAGCGCTCGCCGCGCCTGCAGGAGATCACCCTCGAGTCCGTCAACCGCACGGTGACGCGCGGCGGCCGCAGCGTGCTCTCGCGCTGAGCCGGCCGCACTGCGCCTGCCACGCTGGACCGGCGGCGCTGGGCCGCGGCCGTGCGGCG